>SVFL01000013.1 GCA_015056885.1 Lachnospiraceae bacterium | reverse complement strand
CCTGCTCGATAGAAAGGACTTGGCGATTCTGAAAATTCTGATTCTGAATATCCATATTCCTTCCTCCCTCTCAACACATCCTGTGCGGGTTAATCTGCATTATTGCCTTTTTCCTCTTCCAATGCGGCTCTGATTTCCTTAGCTTTTTCTATGTACTTTCTCAGGGAAGAAACCACATCTGAAGCAATAAAGGACTTCTCATAATCACTCATTGCATTGTAAGCCTTCTCAAGCTCATCAATGGTATCCAAATCTGTTTCATCCACATTGTTCACATGAGGAAGCTTATTGACGGAAATTACAAATTCCTCAGCCTTGTCGTAAGCTGCAAGATATTCACCGTCAACAACGGTATCCAAATCATCGATGGAATAAAGAGACTCGTTGATGGATAAATACGCTTTACCGTTCTCGTATACAACATAGTCAACCTTACCCTGCACATATTTGGTCTCACCGTCAGAACCGGTGGTCTTAATGTACACTTCTTTACCAACCAACTGACTTGCACGCTGCAAATCCATACTTCCTGCCATATTCTGCATCTGTTCTACCTGAGAGAACTGTGCATACTGGGAAATATACTCCGTATTTGAAGTGGGCTGCAAAGGGTCCTGATACTTCATCTGCGCTACAAGAAGCTGCAAAAACGCATCTTTATCCATATCATTGCCGCCTGCTGAATTCGCCTTGTTCAAAGAACTCTGTGATGCGGATTCCACAATCTTGCCATCTTCAATAGGTGCTACCAATGCCATTTTACTCACTCCTTTCTTTGATTCTAATACATATTCTTACGCGGTATAATCTACCGTCTGTCCGTTTGCAGCCATCATCTCAGCTGTAATACGATCCTCTTCATCCAGCTCTTCTGACATCTCAGTGCCATCCACGCCTTCCAAAGCATTCAAATTAATTCTTCTGGTCCGTGTACGACCGGCCGAAACGTTTTGATTCTCAGGCTGTCTGCCTCTGCCCTGCTCTAAGTTCTGTTCAAACTGATGAGTCTGTACGGTAACCTCAATGGCTTCCACCTTGACTCCCTGTTCTGCAAAGCTCTCTTTCAGCTGAATCATCTGACTCTCAAGCGCAGCCTTAACTGTCTCATTCTCAGTGATAAAATTAGCTGTGAGCACTCCGCCCTCTGACGCCACATGAATCTGCAATGTTCCAAGGCTGGCGGGATGTAATTGCATCTCCAGACTGGACACATCCGGCTTTACATGAATTCTCATGTAATCCATAATCTGTCTCATCATATCCTGTGTTTCAGCACTCCATGTATTTGCAGGTGCCTGTACTTCCACCGCCTGAGGCTGTGCATTTTCATTTCGGATTGTCTGAAGCACTAGGTTGCCGGTATTTCCTGTATCCTGCTGTGAATGTTCCTTTGCTCCGGAGTCCTCATTTTGACCATTTCCGGTCTGTACAGCAACTTCTTTTGTCATCTGATTCTGAAGCTGTACCATTTCTTTAGACTGTGCTGTTGCTTCTTCGCCTTCGTCTTCTGTAGTAATTTCAACAACCGGCTCATCTGCGTCATCATCCAAAACAGGAATTTCTGCAATTCCCTCTTCATCCAACATCTGTGCCACTGCCTGCACAAGTTCATCAGGGGTCATTCCCATTTCTTCGCTGCACTCTTCGAGCACTGCTCTTCCCTGCTCCATCAGCATCTGATAATCTGCATAGAGCTGTTCATTTGTAAGAAGTGCCAGTGAACTTTCCGCACCACTCACCTGAAGCAAAAGACTACTCAGATTCTCTCCCTGCAACAGGTCCATGGGATCCAAATCCATATCTGCCATAATTGCCTGAACTTCTTCTACAGATATTCCAAAAGTATCTGCAATCTGCTGAATCAGTTCCGCTGTGGCTGTTCCCACAATCTCTGCAACTTTCTCCAAGTCTTCCTCCGTCAGTTCATCTGCCTTGCGGGTATCCGAATCAATCTTCGCATCCTCTGTGCCGATATCCTTCCTGGAGTTATCCTTGGCTCTCAAATCATCGCCGGGCTTCACATCATCTTTTGGCTTAACTGTGCGTCCAAAGTCTTCACTTGTTCCGCTGTCTGCTCTGTCTGTTCCCGCCTGAGAATTCCATACAGACTGAAAACTCTCCTCTGCCACCTTCGAAGCAGCACCTGCAGGCATAACAGCCGAACTCAGTACACTTCCCACATCCTTTACTGATGTAGTTGTCATCGTCGTCCTCCTTTCTGTATGATTTATGTATTATATAACACTTTTTATATCGACATTTTCCGCCGGATACTTAAGACTCCGGATTCATTATTTTTGTAAGTTTCGCAGCCACTTCCGGGTCCATTGCTCCCATAATTGCCGCACGGCTTTCTGCGTTCATGGCATTCAAAATATCCGCAACCAAAGACAAATCACTCTCCATATTCTCAAAAATAGCCGCAGCTGCCTTAGGCTTCATCTGAGAGTACGTAGCCGCATAATCCTGAACCTCTTTGCTCTCCTCCATTTGTGCAACTACCTGCTTATAAAGGTATTCTGCCGTAGTCGGGTCCATAGATTCGAAATATTTAACATATGCTTCTTCTCCGGGACCATTTTCCGCATAGATTACTTCCTCGTAGAAATTCGTACGAATACGCTGAAACTCCACCTGTTTTTCCTCAAAAGGCTGAAGTCTCAAAACTTCTGCTTTAAGTGTGCTAATCTCCGCATCTTTCTCCTTAGAAGCAGTCTGTAACTGCTCCAATTGTTTCTCCAGACTCGCAATCTGGTTCACAGCATCCCGCAGGCTGGTATAACCTCCATAGCTTTCACTATCCGTTGTTTCTGTAAGAGAATTACCGGGCAAAATCTTATTCACCACCGGCACATCCTTTAAAAGAGGAGTCAAAACAGAGCTTCCAAAACCACCAACATCCATCTTAACCACCACACAAAGAACTACAACCCACAGTGCCACAATAAAAAGCGTCGTAAAAAAGGTAGCCACACCGCTGCCTTCATCTTCATCATCCAACTCATTTTCCTTCTTGGCAATTTCCTTTGCTCTGCGCTTTGCCTCTTTCTTCTGAGCCTTCTGATCTTTCTTTAACTGCTTTTTTTCTTCCTGTAACCGTTTTCTTTCATCTATAGCTGCCTGTTCCTGAGGCAATCTTTCTTTTGCCATATCCTTACACCTCTTGCTTCTGACCATAGGTGTAACTGGTCAGTTCATCTATTACCTTGCTTTCTGCACGATTCTCCTCCTGCAGAAACTCTTCAAATGCCTTTTCTCTGAGTGTTTCCTGCGTCTTGCGCTCCTGCATGGCCTCCGTCATACGGATTCTTGCCTTCTCAAGTCTCCGCGCCGCCTTATCCACCTCGACCCGTTGCGCACTCACAAAATCATTCATCGTCAAAATCGCATTCTTATTCTCTTCTAAATCACGAATATTCAGAGCCCCCTTGCGCAACTTTCTTGCCTGCTCCTCATACTCACACCTTCTCTCAATCAAAGCCTCCAACTTCTCCTCCTCCTCGTCTAACTGCATACGAGCAGTCGAAAAATCCTGCTTGGCCTGATCCTCCAACTTCTGCTTAATATTTAAAATATTTTGCAACTTATACCTAAACTTCGCCATACAATCTCCCACGGCTACTGCCGACCTTCCGTCAGGAAGGTGTTGGTTTTGCGTCGGGGTGGCAGGAAATTATGTTCTGCCACGGACCCTTGAAAAACGTCGGCACTTAGATTGCGTACTTTGCAATCTTACGTGCCGCTACGCTTTTTCACGGAGCGCAAGCGTGTCCGTGAAGAACATAATTCCCTGCCATCCCCCGACTCCAAAACCAACTCCCTCCTTACCGGAACATCTCCTGCATAAGGCGGGAACTTTCATTGAAGTCCACTTTCTCCTCCGTGTCCTGACACAGAAATTCATTAACCTCATTTATTTTACTGATTGCATAATCAATAGCCGGATTACTACCGCTCTTATACGCACCGATATTAATCAAATCCTCTGCTTCGTTATAGGTAGCCAGTACATTTCGAAGCTTTCCTGCAGCCTTTTTGTGCTCTTTGTCTGTCACCTGGCTCATGCATCGTGAAATACTCTGCAACACATCAACTGCCGGGTAATGGTTCCTATGAGCCAATTTTCTGTCAAGAACAATATGTCCATCCAGAATACTTCTTGCAGTATCCGTAATAGGCTCATTAAAATCATCACCATCTACCAACACTGTATACAAACCTGTAATAGAACCTTTCGCATCCCGTCCTGCACGCTCCAAAAGCTTGGGCATCTCAGAATACACACTGGGCGGATACCCTCTGGTTACCGGTGGTTCACCACTTGCCAGGCCAATCTCACGCTGCGCCATGGAAAAACGAGTCAGAGAATCCATCATGAGAAGCACATCTCTCCCCTGATCCCTGAAATACTCTGCAATGGCCGTTGCTGTCTTCGCTGCCATTTTACGTTCCAACGCAGGTCGGTCAGACGTAGCTACCACCACAACCGAACGCCTCATACCCTCTTCACCCAAGTCTCTTTCGATAAATTCGCGCACCTCTCTGCCTCGCTCGCCAATCAAAGCAATGACATTGATATCTGCCTTGGTATTCCTGGCAAACATACCCATCAGCGTGGACTTACCTACACCAGAACCGGCAAAAATACCGATTCTTTGGCCTTTACCAATGGTAATCAGACCATCCACCGCTCTCACTCCCAAAGACAAAATCTCATCAATAATTGCTCTGCTCATAGGATCAGGCGGCGGCGCATCTACCGGATATTCCGGCCCATACACCTTGGTACCGTCCACCGGTTTACCAAGCCCGTTTAAAGTCTTACCCAAAAGCTCATCCCCCACCGTTACCGATAAGGGATAACCTGTATTTTCTACGATACAGCCAAGACCGATTCCCTCCACATTATCATAGGGCATCAGCAAAGTCTTTTTATCCTTAAAGCCCACCACTTCTGCCATAATGGGAGACAGACCCAATGCTTCATCAGGAATGATACGACACAAATCACCCAGCTTGGCATCCGGTCCCGCCGACTCAATAGTGAGTCCCACCACATTTACCACCTTGCCCAATCTGCGAAAATATGTGCGTTCTGTCATATTCAAATATTTCTGCAAATCAATCACTGGTGCTTTCAAGTAAACCTCCGTCCTAAGACCTATCATAAGACAAAAGTCTTAACTTCCGACCAAGCTCTTCAAGCTGTGTTCCAAGCCCACAGTCAAAAATACCACTGTCGGTTTCTATCATACACTCATTTTTCCTAAGAGTGATGTCCTCCACAAGTTCTAAAGTAGCGCTCGGGGAGGTGAGTGCTGCCATCAACTGCTTTTTCTCCATGCTCACATAAGGATAATCCTCCGATGACACATGCACCAGAAAATCCCTGCCGCCTTCTATCTTGCGAAGCGCTGATGTGAGCAAATTCATCAACAGGCCTCTGTATGAAGAAAGTTCCACTTGAAACAAATGCTCATAGATTCCGGTAAGAGCATCTATCATTTCCGTCTCCATACCTTCGAGAAGTCTGTCGTACTCTTCTTCCAACGCCTTTTCTCTTGCTGCAAATTCACTTTCTATCCGGGCAACCTCTGCATCCGCTTTCTGTTTACCCTCCGCATATCCGTGTGCCTTAGCCTGCTCCAGTATTTTAACCCTCTCAGAAGCAATCTGCGCCTGCGCTGCACTCATAAAAGCCTGTCGTTCCGCCTCAGCCTTCTCTCGTGCCTGCGCAAGAATCTGTTCTGCCTCCTCATTTGCACGAGCCAGAGTTGCATTTGCTTCCTCCGAAGCCTTAATCACACTACCGGCTTCCGCATCTGTATCTGCATCTGCCAAAAGCCCTTCCACCCGTTCTGCATTCAGACCTGCCGCAAATCCATCCGTACTGTTTCCTGCTACAAATCCTGCATTTTCAGGTCGATTCATCTTAGCCGACAGAGCCTCAATACGCTTCGCTACCAATTCATTGGTATCAATCATACGTTTCTCACCGTCCTGAAACGATGCGAATCCCATTTTCAAAAGATTACTAGACAATAATCTCGTCACCTCCACCTCTGGAAATAACGATCTCACCTGCATCCTCCAGCTTTCGAATAATATTAACAATCTTCTGCTGTGCTTCCTCTACATCCTTCATACGGACAGGTCCCATAAATTCCATATCCTCTCGAATCATTGTAGCAAGACGCTTGGACAGGTTGTTGAAAATCGCTGTCTGCACCTGTTCGTTGGCACCCTTAAGTGCAATTTCCAAATCATTATTGTCAACATCACGCAACACACGCTGAATTGCTCGATCGTCCAGAAGCAAAATATCCTCGAACACGAACATCTTCTTTCTGATCTCGTCTGCCAATTCGGGTTCTTCGATTTCCAAAGTCTCCATAATGTGTTTTTCTGTACCACGGTCCACGGTATTCAAGATATCTACAACCGCATCCACACCACCGATAACGGTGTAATCCTGATTGACCAGACTCGCCAGTTTGGACTCCAACACTTTTTCCACCTCTTTGATGACATCGGGACTTGTACGGTCCATCATAGCAATACGCTTTGCAACATCCGCCTGTTTGTCGGGAGGCAACGCAGCCACCACCACCGCCGACTGAGAAGGTGATAAATAGGACAAAATAAGTGCAATCGTCTGGGGATGCTCGTCCACAATGAAGTTGATAAGCTGTGCCGCATCCGTTTTCCTTACAAACTCGAAAGGCTTTACCTGCAAGGAAGCTGTCAGCTTGCCGATAACCTCCATTGCTTTCTCCTCGCCAAGAGCCTTATCAAGCAACTGCTTCGCATAGCCGATACCGCCCTCTGCGATATATTGCTGTGCAAGACAAACCTCATAGAACTCATTTATGACTTCTTCCTTTACCTGAGGTGTTACACTTCTGGTGTTGGCAATCTCCAATGTAAGTTCTTCTATCTCATCTTCTTTTAAGTGTTTAAACAATCCGGCAGAGCGCTCCGGTCCAAGAACAATCAGCAAAATAGCCGCTTTTTGAAGGCCGGTTACTCCTGTATCCATTTTTTTTGCCATTTGTACTCTCCTTATGTATTACCCAAAGTCTTACCAATCCTCACTGAGCCAGTTGCGCAACAGCTGTGCTGCCGCCTCAGGCTGCTCGTCCACGAACTTCTCTATCAGCTTTCGTGTCTCGGACTTCTCCTCCACATCGATATCCTCCAGCTCCGGCTCAGGAGTAGACTGAAGCAGGCTCTCCACAGAAAGCTCCTCGTCGTCTGTAGTCTTGCGATTGGCAGTCATACTGCGGAATACCACAAACGCAAGAAGTGCAAGGATGACAATCAACATGATAATACTTGCAACATTGGTCCATTCCACGGTAAGTCCGGGTGCATCCACGAACACAGGTGACTCATAGGACACAATGGTAATATTCTCCAAAGGAATCCGGGTTGCGGTGTGAGCCATACTGTAATAATCCTGGTCAACCTCCAGCTTCACATCATTGGCATTGTTTAACTTAAACTCCTCCCATGTGATGCCGTCCAGAAGACCCATAGCCTTCACATCCTCTTCCTTGTACTGACGATAACGAATCAGTGCAATGGACATACCGGAATTGGAATAGTTGATAGCTCCCGCAGGAGTTATCTTATACTGAATGTCCTCATTGGGCAAAAAATCTTCCAATTTCTCCGTCTGAGTAGCAGAAGAATTATTTGCATCAGGACTCACATATACATTCTCGTCATTAGAATCTGTTCCGGGTACATAAGAACCACTGTTCTCATTTTCAGATTCAAATGTCTCTCTGTGCGCCAGATAACCCTCATCGCGTCCGTCTTCTACACTGTAACGCTTAGCAGTCTCCTCATAATTGGAATAGTCCATATCAAGGCTACAGGTAACTTCTACCTGGCTGAACTGATTGGTTGCATACAGCACAGTCTTTACCTGGTTGGCCACCATCGCCTGCCCCTGATTCTGCAATTCCTGCATAGAGCTTGCTATGCCCGCTGAAGTATAATCGTCACCACCTGTAAAAAGCAGATTGGACTCAGAATCCAAAATCGTAATATTGGAAGTAGTCTCATTGCCAAGCCAGGTAGCCACAGCTCTTGCCATGTTAGCTGCATTGGCAGAGGTAAATGTTCCATCCAACTCCAACTTGATATATGCGCTGGACTCCTGTGCTTTTCTTGCAAGAGTGCCGTCCTCAGGAGGAATATGTAACAAAACTTCCGCACTCTTAACATTGCTAAAGGAGGACAAATTCTTGGAAATCTTACTCTGATAAGCTTCCAGTGTCAGTTTCTCCTTGTCAGAAGCGGTAGTGGAAATGCTTCCGTTCAAAGCCTCCTGAATGGTGTACTCATCTGCACCGAATCCTTCTGCTCCGAGAGCCCAAACCGCCGTCTGATACTGCTCTGCCTCAACCTTAAAGCTAAGTGCGTCATCTGAAGGCTGGTACACAATTCCCGCACCTTCTAACAATTCCTTTACCTCAGCCGCTTCTGCCTCTGTCTCACAACTGATTAAATCAACATACTGAGGTTGTGATGTCACATAAATTATAATTGCAAATGCAAAAATCACAGTTGCGCCAAGGCCAATGATAATTGTCTTTTGACGCGAGGTGAACTTATTCCACCAATCTTTTACCTTTTGCAGGATTTCTTTAATTTGTTCCGGCATGGTATTTCTCCTGTTGTTTTTATCGTAATTACACTTTCGTAATGAGAACTGCTATCTCCCCATCATTAAATCTGCATCTGCATCAGCTCTTTATAAGCCTCCAGAAGCTTATTTCTCACTGCTACCGTATACTGCAAAGCAGTGGAAGCCTTTTGTAATGCAATCGTCAAATCGTGGGTATTTTCCGTCTCACCCAGTGCAAACTTAATCTCTTCATTCTCTGCATCCGACAGATAACTGTTAGTCGTCTTGATATTATCGATGGCTGAATTCAAAATAGAATCAAACATAGTTCCATCTACAGAATCCCTGTCGTTATTAACTTTTGTAAGACTACCCGTCAAAGTTGAAATATTATTAATTGAATTCATCCCGCTGGTGGTACTGAGTCCGCTCAGGGAAGTGATTGCTGACAAATCCATATTCCTTCTCCTTCTGTATGCCTTTTTCTTTAGAACCTATCATCAAAACTGCTTGCATTCAGACATTATTATCCGCCCGAATATAATCTCAACTAAAATTACTGCTGTGTAAGCTGCAATCCTTTGAGCGCCATAGACTTACTTGCACTGAATGCAGTAGCATTCGCCTCATAGGCACGGCTCGCATCAATAAGATTGGTCATCTCTGTCACAATATTAACATTGGGGTAGGTTACATATCCGTTTTCGTCAGCATCCGGATGGGAAGGATCATATACCATTTTACCTTCCGTCTCCTGATCTTCATAAATACCATTCACCTTCACACCCTGACTTACATAGGATGCACTGGCCCCCTTAAGCACCTTGTGAAAATTATTGGAAACTGCTTCGCCCTTAGTTCCAAAGGTAACAATTTTACGCACATAGGGTGAACCATCTTCGGTTCTGGTGGTATTGGCATTGGCTACATTTTCAGAAATGATATCCATACGCAAACGCTGCGCCGTCATACCTGATGCATTCACATTAAAAGAAGCAAACATACTCATCTTCCATTCCTCCTGCCTATCCTGACTCCCTCATAACAATTCACTCTGCTATCTATTTCATAACCGACTGCAGATTGGTAAACTCCTGATTGATACTGGTCAGAAGTCCCTGATACTTCAACTGGTTCTCTGCCAGCATTACATTTTCATTCTCAATGTCTACATTATTGCCGTCTAAGCGATAGGAATAATCACTATAGTCCGTATAAACCTGCGCTCTCAGACGGCTGCTCTTCACATTAGAAACTTTGGAATCCATGGTCTGGTATCGATTGTATCCCAATGCTTTCTGAAGTTCAGACTCAAAGGCTACGTCCTGACGCTTATAATTGGGAGTACTTGCATTGGCAATATTATTAGATATTGCCTGATTGCGAAGCCAGCTGGCATCAGCCGCTTTATCAAGTACATTAATATAATCAAAGGCATTCGTATTTATCATAGCAAACTCCTTTCCAAACATCCTTTAGGCATAGTCCGCCTACTCTATTCTATTATAAATTATTTTCACAAAAAGACAATGCCTTTTGTCAAAAAAAAGTCAAAAAGGATTTATTATTTCTAATAAATCCTTTTAAATCGACACAATCTGATTAATCCATTAAAATATGTAATTTTTCCCAAAGCATTCTCACTCCGGGATGACTATTATCCGCGCTGATTCTGACGCTTAAGCTCCTCAATCTCATCAAACACAACATCATTGAGAACCTTAATGTAAGTACCCTTCATACCGGATGAACGGGATTCAATAACTCCCGCACTCTCAAACTTACGCAATGCATTTACGATTACGGAACGGGTAATACCCACACGATCTGCAATCTTTGAAGCCACCAGTATACCTTCCATACCGCCAAGCTCATCAAAAATATGGGTAATTGCTTCCATCTCAGAGAAGGACAATGTACTGATAGCAGATTTTACAACTGCGACCTTACGACTTTCCTCCGCACTCTCCTCATTTACGGCACGAAGCATCTCAAGTCCTACCACAGTAGTACCATATTCACACAGAATAATATCATCAATATCATACTGCTCATTACACTTATAAATGAACAAGGTTCCTAATCTCTCACCGGCAATTTCAATGGGAGCAATCGTTGCCTGGAACTTGCGGATATCTTCACTCTCAAAACCAAGAGTCTCCAGATTCACATTCTCCTTGGTGGACAAAACTCCTAACAAGCGCTCATTAAGCATAGGATCAATAAATCCGCCTACACTCTCATCAATAAGCTCTGTAATAGTATCAACACCATCTGCATTGCCTACGCCCAAAACCTTACCCTTACGACTGATTACCAGCACATTAGAATTAAGGATCTCACGCATCACCTTGCAAATATCATTAAATACAACCTTGCTGGAATTGTTATTATGCAACAACTTTCCAATTTTACGGGTCTTATCCAATAACTGTACACTACTCATAAACTCTCCTCCATTTGTGGGGCTTTACATCTGTACATGGTTATTTTAGCACAAATAAATACAAATTACAATGAAAAAATAGTTAATTTATTAATTTTTTTCAATTAATTTGAAAATTGTGTGAAAACTTTCTAAACTTATACAGATTCCTTTACTTTATCCTGAATATGTCCACACTCTTCATTCATACAGACACATTTGCTGCCTTTTTCAAGCATAACACCGCCACATTTGGGACATTTATCCTTGGAAGGCTTATCCCAGACCATAAAGTCACAATCCGGATTATCCACACAGCCAAAATATCTTCTGCCCTTACGGGTCTTCTTAAGCACAACATCTTTACCGCATTTAGGACATTCCACACCAATTTTTTCCAAATAAGGTTTGGTATTACGGCACTCCGGGAATCCCGGACAAGCCAGAAAACGTCCATGCGGTCCGTACTTGATAACCATATTGCGGCCACAATTCTCACAAACTTCTTCCGTCTCTTCGTCTGCGATTGTCACCTCAGGCAAATCCTTCTCTGCCTGCTTTACAGCTTCATCCAAATCCGGATAGAAATTAGCCACAATCGTCTTCCACTTCACACTGCCCTCTTCCACACCATCCAAAAGTGCTTCCATATTAGCAGTGAAGTTCACATCTACTATGGTAGGAAAGGCATCCTTCATCATTCCGTTTACAACCTCACCAAGCTCCGTAACATAAAGATTTTTATTCTCCTTGGCAACATATCTTCTTGCCTGAATGGTTGTAATGGTAGGTGCATAGGTACTGGGACGACCAATTCCAAGCTCCTCTAAAGCACGCACAAGGGTAGCCTCTGTATAATGGGCCGGAGGCTGGGTAAAATGCTGCTTGGCATCAAAATCCACAAAAGAAAGCTCACTTTCTGTACTAAGGCTCTTACTTAAGCTATTTTCTGCTTCTTTATCATCTTCCTGCACATAGACACTCATGAAGCCATCAAAAACAAGCTTGGAAGCCGCCAATGTAAACAAATGCTCCCCTGCCTGGATTTTAACGGATGTAGTCTCATAGCGTGCAGAACTCATACGGCTTGCAACAAATCTCTTCCATATAAGCTGATACAGTCGGAACAAATCCCTGGGCAACTGTTCTTTGATAGCCACAGGCATTCTTGCCGGGTCTGTCGGACGAATTGCCTCATGAGCATCCTGAATTTTCTGAACATTTTTCTTGGCGCTTGCATTTTCAGCCAAATAATCTTCGCCAAATTGTTTTCCAATAAAATCAGCCGCCAAGCTTTCCGCTTCCTCAGACACACGTGTAGAGTCCGTACGAAGATACGTAATCAAACCAATGGTACCTTCCCCCTTAATCTCTACGCCCTCATACAGCTGCTGGGCAAGACGCATCGTCTTCTGTGTAGAGAAATTCAAAACCTTACTGGCTTCCTGCTGCAAGGTAGAAGTAGTAAAAGGTAACGGTGCTTTCTTCACGCGCTCCCCCTTTTTAATCTCTGTCACCCGATAATCAGCCCCCTTTAAGGACTTCATAATATCCTCTACCTCTGCTTTGTTACGTAAGTTCTGCTTCTTGTCAGCTCCCTTACCATTCTTTATCGGTCCATAATATTTTGCTATAATCGGTTTCTTTTCACCTTTTACAGAAAGCGCAACATCAAGAGACCAATATTCCTCGGGAATAAATGCATTAATCTCTTCTTCACGGTCACAGATAATACGCAAGGCTACTGACTGCACTCGTCCGGCACTCAATCCTCTCTTAATCTTTGCCCAAAGAAGGGGGGAAATCCGATACCCCACCATACGGTCAAGCACACGTCTCGCCTGTTGGGCATCCACCAGATTCATATCAATCTCTCTGGCATTCTTCAGAGATTCCTTCACCGCACTCTTGGTAATCTCGTTAAAGGTGATTCGATACACCTTTTTATTCTCTAACTTCAAAGCATGATACAAATGCCAGGAGATAGCCTCACCCTCACGGTCCGGGTCAGTTGCCAGATAAATCTTCTCTGCCTTCTTAACCTCCTTACGGAGTGCTGCCAGAATATCGCCCTTTCCTCGTATTGTAATATACTTTGGTTCATAATCATTCTCTACATCAATGCCAAGCTGACTCTTGGGCATATCACGCACATGACCGTTGCTTGCCGCAACCTCATAATTTGCTCCAAGAAACTTTTTAATTGTCTTCACCTTCGCCGGTGACTCCACGATAACCAAATACTTTGCCATATCTCTCTCCCAAACTGATTTAAGTCAATCGTGAAACACTATACACTAAAATTTTGTAGGACGCAAGTTTTTTTAGAAAATTTATAAAAAAGATTAATAATTTTCGGGTATTCAAAGTTTTTTAGGGTCTACCTTTTTTAGAGGCTTTCATTACTCAATGAAATGTACCCCAAAAAGTGGACAAATTTTAAGGGTAAATCCCCATAATTGGAATAGAGTTTGGACTAATCTCCAAGTTCGATGTAATATATTGATGTAGAGCTTGGAGGTTTTTAATGAAACGATTATTCACACCTGAAGAAATTGAATTACTTGAAAAGAACATTTACACGTACAAGGTTTCCGACACCATGATTAAATTTACAGATGACTTCAGAGATGATTTTTGGAAACTATATTTAACCGATATGCCGGTGAAAGAAATCTTTAGCACACTCGGCTATGATGCCGAAATGCTTGGAACCAAGAGAACGGATGGATTTGTATATAACCTTAGAAAAGAACGATTAACAAATGAACAACGGCTTGACAGTATTTCCCGAACTTCAAAGGTTAGACGTCCTCCATCAGACGTAAAGTATTCTGAAATGAAATCAAAAGAAGCTATAAAGGCCATGGAGATTGAACTGACATATTTACGGCAGGAAGTAAACTTTTAAAAAAAACTTTATTCTTTAATCCCTCAGCAAGTCCAGAAGGAAGAATAATGGAAAAAGCAAGTAATAAATTTCAAATCATTGACAGCATTATGAACACTCCTGGAAATGTTTTACGTATAGATGACTTATGTAAAACAGCTGGCGTTTCTCGTTCCGGATACTATAACTGGAAAAGTTCAGAAGAAAAGCGAAAGCAACGAGAACTACAAGATCAAAAGGATTTTGAATTGATTCTCATAGCATTCAAATACAGGGGGTATGACAAAGGAATTAGAGAAATTCACATGAAGCTTCTACATATGGATCCCCCCATTCATATGAACGTTAAGAAAATACAACGTTTAATGCGAAAATATGGGCTTCTATGCCCCATTAGAAAAGCTAATCCATACCGAAGGATGGCTAAAGCATTAAAAACCAATAACTACTCCGAGAATCTAGTCCAACGCGAGTTCAAAGAACATGGAGCAAGAAGCATTTTATTAACGGATATCACTTACCTTCCATACAATGGAACCTATGCATATCTGTCAACGATTTTGGATGCCTTTACAAAACAGGTTCTTTCGTATGTTCTAAGCGATAGTTTAAAAGTCGATTTTGTACTACTGACTGTGGAGCAGCTTATTAAGGAGCATGGTATAGCATTGACCGCTGAAACAATCCTGCATTCTGACCAAGGTGTACATTATACGAGTTATAAGTTCATAGAAATTGTTAACGATTCAGGTCTGCGTCAGTCAATGAGCCGTAGAGGTAACTGCTGGGACAATGCCCCGCAGGAATCCTTTTTTGGGCACATGAAAGATGAAATAGATATCACTAAATGTATTACTTTTGAAGATGTTAAAGAAATCATTGATGATTGGATTGACTATTATAACAACGAACGCTATCAATGGCAGCTTGCAAAACTAGCACCCAACGAGTATTATAACGATATTACAACAGGCGTTTATCCTATGAAATAAGAAGGTCACATACAGTGACCTTCTCAATAAAAACATAATATATTACATATCTTTTGGGGTTGTGTCCACACAATGGGAATCATCCCAAACTTCTGTCCAGCTTTAAGGAACAACCCTTAGAATTTGTCCAGAAAACGGGGCACAATTTATACTGTTTTTAATGCCAGACCCTATCGACAAACCCTAAAATAGATTGGCAAACCCTATAGAACTTTGATTATCTTGCAACAAAAGGGTCTAGCTACCAGCCAGACCCTCATGAAGAACCCTCAAAATTTTGTTTATCCCTAATTTACTATATACAGAATTACTGTAATCTGAAATAAATTAACCCTCTTGCACCGTCACCTTTTGTATTGTTAAGTGCGTATTGTTCATAGTCGGTTTCAGGTGTCCATATCCATCCACCTGTTTTTTTCTTTGTAATAGGATCAACATATTCATCACCCAAAACAATCTTATATGTTACATCCTTCGAAAGATTATTTGTGTCAATAACAATATATCCCGTCTGACGCTTACCATCATTATCATTATATTTATTCTGAATTTGTACAGTTTCTCTGCCCTTCTCTTTTTCCCATGATCCTGTTGTTTCAGAAAAATACCACAATTCAGAGTCGCCATCCAAAAGATTATAAATACCTGCTTTTCTATTAGAACCAGGGCCTACGGCAGTATATTCAATTGTAAGATTACTATCTTTCGTAACAGTCAAAGGTTTAACCGATGTTCCAATACCACTTCCGCTTCCATTTAAATATCCGGCTTTTTCAAGGTTAATGGATGTACCACCGGAAGAAGCCTTGCCAAAAAGCACCTCAACGGGGTCTATTGTCCATGTATAAATGTGTTTTGGATCTACATCCCACTGTTCTGCTGTAAATCCATAAGGATAAACATATCGATTATTGTCCTTATCTGAATAGATAAAACTATATACCAACTCAAGTTCATAAGTACGCATATACTTCATATCGTCTAAATCTTTCGCCTTAAACTCAATCTGTGTATCATGCTTACTATAACCTTGATACTGCATCTTTTTCCAGCAATTATAACCTTCTGATGTATGAGTAGGTTCCAATCCATCAGAAGTCTTATAGCGAATATGGTGATTACCTGTGTAACCTGCATTGTAACCATCATGATTAGGATCAAACTCATCATCCTCATTTCCCGGAATTGATTTCCAGTTTTCTTCAATCAAAGCATCAATATCTCGTACAAGTGGAATATCACAGTCATCACCACGGAGGAAAACACTATCTCCCACCTGACTTGTCGGCTTAATTTCAAAATAATCGGATTTATTATCATATCCCATTTTCACACCATTTATATAGGATGCCTTATTACCCCAATTACCACCAACCTTAAATTCTCCGGTGGTATGTCTTGAAGTTGCAGTCACCTTAATCCAATCACCAAATTCAACCTTTTTCTTCAAAGTAATCTGAATCTCGCTGTTTTCAGTACCAGTAGAACCAACTGTAATCCAATCCTGCCATGCACCACTACTTACATCAAAAGACCACACAAAATTATCAGGACTGATATATTTATAAGGATCTGTAGTATCAGACTTCAAATCTGAGCGTTTCTCCAAATTTGTACCCACAGGGGAAGCTGTACATGTATAAGTGGTACCTGCATCATATGCTCCGCCACCACTATACTCGGCAGGAGTCAGACTCACAGCATTAACACGTCTTACCAAAATCTCAACATTTTTGGTAAAAGGCGCTCCTGTACTGTCTTTTACAGTACTTGCAAGTGTCAGAGTCATTCTACCAGCAGCATCACCAGTCTCCACAGGAGCCACCTCAATCAATACACCACCAACTGTCGAATCCACTCTGGTTGCTGCCGATGTATTTCCACTCAAAGTGGGAATATAACCCTCACCAGCGGGTGCTCCAACCATATCAACCTCTAGAAAATATTGCTGCATAGGCTCAACTACAACTGTATTTTCACAGATAAACTCAACTACAATATTGGGTTTATCTCCTGCACTTACATCATTTCTAGATGTTATATTATATCGGTAATCTAAAGTACTCTTACCGTTTTCCAACGTAATCTCAAGAACTACATTTCTTGCAATTGCAAAATTACTGGGATCTACGTAGAAATGTGCTACATTATCCGCCAACAACTCATTTGTTGCCACAGGGGAACCATCTACCGACGAATATTGTGTATAATGCAAAGTCTTATTGGCTGAATCATACACTATCTCATAAGTATAATCAGTATTGACAATCTTAAGCATATTGCCCACAAAAGTAACTTCACTTGTTGCATCAACAATCAAGGATTCAATTGCATTTGCAGTGAATTGTAATTCCTGCTGAAGTGCAGTATCAATACTGCCTTGTTTGTATGAATTGCTGGCAAATACCATCGCTCCACTGATAGTCAGTGTAATAATTGCCAAAATCGCCATTGCACAAACAAGCTCAATCAATGTAAAACCCTTTTTGTTATTGCGCAATTTCTGCATAAACATTATTTTCTCCTCCTTTATAATATACCCTTAATCGGCGTATACTTTTCCAGTTAATGGTACCAAAGTTATATTAAATGTTCTTCCACCACGCTGTACACTAATCTTTGTACAATAACTACCATCTGCCTGTTGTTTGAAAGAACCATCAGAACGATTAAATTGCAAAGTTAAAGTAGCAGTATCAATATTTTTTGAAGAACCACCACACTCATATGTAACTTTTGTACTTTTATCACCAAGTTCATAAACATTTGTCGGACTGCTTGGCAAAACATCCTCGTTAGTCAAATATTCCTTCGCAACAATCTTACCATTAGATTCTCTACACAATTCATACTTCGCATTCAGCTTCCCCATAGTTGACGTACGATGTTTCTCAAGAGTGTATATAATCTGCTGGGAACACTTTTGAGCTGGTCTGCCAGTCATTGCATTAATCCCCATAATACCGACACCACCAAGAGCTGCCATAATTGCCACAACAATCATAACCTCTACCAGCGATACTCCTCTGTTATCCCTTCTCAACTTCTTACCCATATCGCTACTCCTTCTTCCACTCAGTATAGATAACACAGTCCGCCGGGGAAATCATATCCTTCGTCTTAGCCTCATCCAAAGAAACACCTGTTTCTAAAGTTGTACGTGATACTGCATCAGACCAATCAAACGCCGGTGCTGTGATACGAAAATCTGTGGAAATCTTAGTTACAAGCTTGTATTTCGGATTCGTATATTTTACACTAACTCCACGTAAAATTATAGAACCACTGGTTTCATTTACTTCCAATACTTCATTTGAAGTTAATACGCCATTACCATCAGCATCATATGATAAATCCATTGTCAAAACATAGTCGGTACTATTAGGCATATAAGATGCCAACAAAGCATTCCATGAACCACCATAAGCAAGTAACTTATCATCAAACACCTCTTGTAAACGACCTACAAAATATTTATTGTATTCAACCTTACGCGTATCGGCAGAGGTAATATTTGCGAAATTTATTGAAAGATCCTGGTTAGCTCGAAAAGCAGCATCCGAAACATCCTTCATCAACTCAACTTTAATTGCCTCTGTGCCTTTTTCTCCCTCATAGAAACTCTTCTTATTCCTGTAATCTGCCTCTTTAATCTGGAAATTCAATCCACTGATATACATTAAAATCGTTGCCAGAATTGTCAAAAAGGTTACAACTAAAACTACAGTCAAGAGAGCAGAGCCTCTGTTATCTAATCTCTTTATTCTATTGCTCATTTTTATCCATACCTTCTTCAAAATCCAACTCCTCATTAATTGACAACTGTTCCTTCAAATGTTGCAACAGCACTGGCTGTACCATCTTTTTCAACCTTAGATAAACTAATTTTCAAATCATAAAGCAACTCCACTTCACCGGCAAACCCACATTTGTACGGTTCAGCTGCATTAAAACTATATGTCTGCACATCTGCGAATCCACTTGTTGGAACTGGTGTCATTACACTTCCGGTCGGCCCGACTAAATTCTCATTAAAATTATGTGCAAGAATAACCTCTCCACTTCCACTTATATTAGAAGTAACTTTAGCAGAATATCCCATCTCCTCATTATTAAGTTTCGCATCATCAATACCATTATACTTCTGTTTTACGAGACAAATTTTCAATGGCAATCTGCCTACTGACTCAGGATCCACGCCGGCTGCTGAAGCTGACCCTGCATCGTACAATGAATTCAACTCACCCTCAATCACAAATTCTTCAGATGGGTTATCGCCAAAGAAACATTCGTAAGCAGGTGAGAAATAAAAATACACATTATCCAGCTTACAGATATCTCCTTTAACGTCTTCGCCCGCTATGGTATTTGTATTATCATAAATTAAGATTTCTTCTGTTTTCGAACCATCTTCCAATTCAAACTTAACATTAAAACTTAAGGGAACCGTTTCTTCCTTATCAACTCCTACGCTCTCTTCATATTTCATCTCAGCATTAGCTGTGCAACTCATCTTCATAGTTACCTTCTGTACTCCAGCATCATCTGAAACAGTAAAAGTTGTGACTCTATGAAAGTCCTTAATTGTAATATCATCTGAAATATCAGATAATGCAACCGATGGCTTAGCTGACATCAACGCTGCTTTTGATTGTTCAATAGTATGAGCTGATAAATCATTATTAAACTTATGGTCAAGACTATAAATAGCATCCGAATAAGCATTGGGGGATTCCATACGAAGTAACTGTCCCTCTTCCTTGGGTGTTGCTATAATCTCTGCATTAAGTTTCATTCCATCTGCCTCTATATTGTCAAATGTAAACTTAATGGAATCCGCATCTCTTCTTAATTTTCCATCGCCCAAAAGTGGACTTACTTCCGAACCGCCAACATAAGCCACCACCGTCGGCGCTGTTCCAGTGAATTTTACGCCATTGTATGTACCTGTCACAACTTGTGCCACCATGGCTTCCATATCAAAAGCTTTAAAACTTTCCATGATAGCCTCACCAACCAAAGTAGCTCTTTGACGGTCTCTGGAACGGAAGTTTGTTCCATTGGATGAAGCAAAAATCTTCATAACAGGGATAGCAACAACTGTAAACACTGCTACAGCCACAATTATCTCTACCAAACTCATACCTTTATTATTCAGCTTTTTCCTACTCAACCATCTCATCATTTTCATAAGAATTCCTCAACCCATATGCTTTCAAACTAGTTTAATCATTATCCTTTTTGGAATTACTTTCGCCTTCCTCTGTAAACATCTTGCCAAACAAGTCCTGAACACCCGCAAGATAACCGTCCATCTTAGGATATTCATACTCTTTATCCATACCCTGAACAGTATAATAAGTGATATCAATTGCACCTTCCATGAAGTTATTTGATTCATTCTCTCTTGCATATGTAATATTGTTAATTCCTACCTTATAAGGAATATCAAATACTACTTGAAGTGCATTTTTCAAGTTAGCATAATCTGTAAGATTCTCGTAACTTGCCTTTCTTGCATAAAACTCAATAGGTTGCTGATATTTCTCAATTCCGGCACCAACCACTGTCTCAACAGGAATACTGTGAATCACCTCTTCTGTTTCGATATTAACCTTTTCAAAATTGATGATAGAATTCAACTGCATATTTACACCAGTCATAATAAAGTCCTCTTCATTTGCCTGACTGGAATACTCCATTGTCAACTCTTCAATACCAGCAACCATCTTCTCAGTATCTACCTTGTATTGGTCCATTTTCACATAGTAGCCCTTCATCTCTTCTACCTGAACCGCAAGTTCATTATTAGACACTTTCAACTTATCGGTCATTTCTGTATACTTGCTATACACCATAACATATGCAAGCAGACACAAAGCCACCATAACTACAGTAATACCGACAAAAAAATTCTTTTTACCATTCTTTTTCATCTTTGCACCCTCCGATTACTTCTTCTCATCCTCAACAACATCCTCTACCAAAGGCTTGTAGACACAATTAACAACTAATTTGGTATGAGTCTGTTTGATGTCAAGAATTGCTTCTTTTTCATTCTTTTCATCTTCGGCAGCACGAGATTTATCATAGAAATAATCACCATCTTCTAACTCTTCGTTCTCATAAGTTTCCACATAAACATCCATGACGCTGTCAAAACCACGAAGTGTATTTACTACCTTAGCAGCTACGTTCATGTTTTCTACGTACATAATCATCATACACTGCTCATCATCAGAGGAAAACTCCTCCAAAAAGGCCTCATCCGGCAACTTCTGCTCCAACTCCATCAAGAAAATCAGCAGATTATCATTAGGCTTTTTCGCCATATTTGTTCCCACAAGAATCTGATTATATAAACTTTGGGTTGCCATATACTTATCATATGCAACTTTACCCTGCTCATAAGTAGCCAAATCTGCCTTCAGTTTCGCTTCCTTCTCAACCTCATCCTGATAAGGGAAATATGATGTGATAATAAGAGCACCCGCAACAATTGTACCCAATATAATTACCAACACATCAAGCAATACGTAATTAGGCTCCTTATTAAGCTTGGCTTTAGGATCATCATGTAAGAAACCATCTGCCGCAAAACCTGCACCTATACAAGAGAAGTAAGCATCACTCTTCTGCTTAACATCTGCATCCTGCACATCCAAATCCTGGAACATACCCGCCTTACGGCATACAATACCAAGAGTCTCGCCCAAAATCTCGGGAACACCGATAAACTGAGCACCGAGACCGATGATAGATACATCATCAATTTCGTTTCCGTCGAAATGAGAGTTGAAATAGTCAAACACTCTCACTACACCATTAAGCAGTGGAGTCAACGCCTCACTTACTGCCTCTCTCGCCTCAGGACGTCCTGCCTCCTTAACACCGGAAACAAGCTCTGCGGTACAGTTCTGTCTGGTAATCAGACGCCATACACCCAAGGTGTCACCTGCTGCAAAGCTAGGCTGGGTAGCCACCTCATTCATGGCATCACCTACACCATAGTTGATACTTCTCTGAAGCATCAATACGCCGTCCTTCATCACACTGATAATGGAGTATTTTTCCTCCATCTTGATGATAGCCTGACAACCGGAAGTCTGATGACCTCTTGCTGCCTCGATGATACTTGCACCACTACAACATACATTCAACATTTGAAGTCCACAAGCCTGTGCCAGCTTTCTATAGGACTCAATCATGCTTCTCTCAGCCGCAAATACAAGAACTCTGTGCTTGCCGGCATCAATACCGCTACCAATAGTCTGAACCAAAGACTGGGTAACTTCATACTCTGCAAGGCTTACAGGGAAGTATTCGCTCAAGTTTGCCTGTACTACAGAACTAATCTGTGCCTCTTTTACAGCGGGTACAGTAACCTCACGGTTAATAATCTTTGCAGATGCAACAGTAAAGATTACCTTATTGGTCTTAATACCGTTACGGGCAATAGTCTCTCTGATGGCATATGCCAGTTCCTTCATTTTATTCTCGGCAATGTAACCGTCATTTACAGCGCCCAAAGGAGTAATAGCCTCCTGACACTGATAAATTTTAGGTTTCTTCACCTTGTAATCCATCTCACAAAGCTTGATTACGGAATGTCCAAGCTCAATAGTAAGTACTTTTGCCATTCTATGTACCCTCCATAAAATTTTAATTGCTTATCTATAGTCTTTTTGTATAAAACAAAATAACTTTCCAAATTATAAGGAGCTTATGCATTATGCTTCTGCTCCATTCTTTCGACAATCAATCCATGCGTCGCATGCTCTTTGTCACTAAACTATTTATAGGCAATACCCATACTGCCTAAATACCATGTTAAAAACAAATCTCCAACAAAAACTGCAAGTGCAATTCCTGCAGCCAGATAAGGTCCCATGGCAAGTTGATGATCCTCGCCGGACACTTTCATACGAATCGGATGAATTATTGCACCGATAATACATCCCACACAAAAAGCCAAAATATTTAATTTCCATCCAAGCAACAGCCCGCTTGCTCCCATGAGTTTCACGTCACCGCCGCCGATAGCAGCACCATTCGTCACATAATAAATAATTGCAAGCACTGCGCTGACAGCCAGGAGGCCAATCGCGTAATCCAGCCAGTTGGATAAATCACATATCACACGAATAGCCCCCAGCGCCAGTATGAAGAAATTAAAACCTTCCGGAATCTCGTAGGTTCTAAAATCAATTACACTCAATGCCAAAAGAGCACTGAATAACAAGCAATAGAGTAGGGATTCTACGCTAAAACCATACTTGGCAAAGACTGCCACATACAGCACTCCGTTCAGTCCCTCTACAAGAGGGTACTGAACAGAAATTTTTGTTTTGCATTTACGACACTTGCCTCCCAGTGCCAACCAGCTAAACAGCGGAACCAAATCAAACCACTCCAGCTGATAACCACAGTTCATACAATGAGACCGGGTACGCACAAAATTCTCTTTTTTCGGTATTCTATAAATAAGAACATTTAAAAAACTACCAATTATAATCCCATAAAGGAATACAATTATGTAAAGAAGAACCATGGGAAGCATTAGGGTGTATCCTTTCTAACAAAACTTTTCTAATAAGACTTTTTCAAAAGCACCAATTACATTGCTGCAAGAGTTGCATCCCAGTCATTGGTTACAGAGAAAGTCATAGTAGAAGGATCCATCTTAATGGTAATCTTACCGCCAGTAGAAGAGAAAGTCTTGGAAGTCAAATCTACATCATCAGGGAAAGTGAGCAAAAGCTCAGCCTGAAGGTCAGCGTTGGTGGATGCAACCTTAGCGCCATCTGAAATAGTAACAGTAGTACCATCAGCTACGGAATCATAAATATCATCAAGGGAAAGTGCAATCTTAGTTGCGTTCTCTACCTCAGAGAAAGTACTAGCGTCAGCCTGTACTCTAGACTCCTCTACATACTTCAGAAGCTGGGGAGCAAGTACACCCATAAGTACTGCCATAATAGCAATAACGATAATAAGCTCTACGAGAGAGAAACCTTTGTTGTTCATTTTTTTCATAATACATTGTCTCCTTTTCTTTGTGTTTTTTATCTACTTAATCATCCGTTCCCTACTCCGGATGGTTAATGCTACATTATTGCATTGGTTTTAGATACCACCCAATGCCTCGTACATTGTAAGCATAGGTGCCATACAAGCTGCAATCAATCCACCACAGACACCTGCCAACACTACGATAATCATAGGCTCCATAGCTGCCATCAGGGACGCAACAGCCATCTCTACCTCTTCATCGTAATAATCAGCCAACTTATCCAACATTTCCTCCGTATTACCTGCCTCTTCACCGATGTGAATCATATGATATACCATAGGCGGGAACAATCCACACTCTTCAATGGGCCTTGAGAGCGGCATACCGATAGTAATCTCATCCTTCGCCATGGACAAAGCCTCTTTAAAATACACATTTCCTACAACACCGCTAACGATCCCAACCGCCTCAATCAGCGGTACACCAGAACCAAGAAGTGTCGCCAATGTTCTTGCTGTCAACGAGGACGCCGACTTAATAGTCATATTGCTCAAAACCGGCAATTTAATCGCTATTTTGCCAAACACGTGTTTACCTGTGTTAGTTTTCGAAAAGCTTGCGATACCAAAAATCGCTGCTATAACAACCGGCACGATAATAAACCAATAGTCCCTCAATACATTACTCATAGCCATATACATCTTGGTAATAGCCGGAAGCTCCGTTCCCAAATCTTCAAACATTGCAGCATAGTTAGGCAAAACCACTACCAACATTACAATCGAAACCACAATCGCAACAATCAGCACCGCAATAGGATAAATCATCGCTTTTTTAACCATGGCAGTGGTTCTTGCACTATTTTCCAACTGCACCGATACACGTTCCAACGCAATATCCAAATTACCGGAAGCTTCACCAGCCGTAATCATATTAATCATAATCTCCGGGAAGATATTCGGGTGAGCCGCCATGGAAACTGCAAGACTCTCACCTCGTTCTACATTCAAACGCACCTCGTGAAGTGTAGCTTTCAGCTTCTTATTCTCCGTCTGTTCTGAAAGCATCTTCAAAGACTCAATCATAGTTACGCCTGCACGGTTCATTGCTACAAACTGTCTACACATAACACCCAAATCTCTCGCTTTGGGTTTTCCTCCGATATCGAAACTAATATCTGCATTCAGCAAAGTCTGTTCTTTCAGACTAAGCAACGTCAAATCTTTATTTTTGGCTTCCTGTCTCGCCAAGTCGATGTTTTCCGCATCGATTGTACCTTTTATTTCTTTACCGCTTTTATCTACGGCAGTATACATATATGCCGGCATTTCTCATCCTCCCGCCTTATCTGTCTTTATTCATCAAAGGATACTCTAAGCATCTCATTGTAAGAAGTTGTACCATCAAGCACATATTCCGTAGCACTCATACGCAATGTCTTCATGCCTTCCGCAAGCGCCTGAGCCTTCAACTTCTCTGTACCCTCTTTCTTACTGATAATACGCTTCAAATTCGGTGACATAACCATAATCTCGTACACACCGATTCGTCCCTTGTATCCGGTTTCACCACACTGAGGGCAACCGCAAGGCTGATACATAGTCACCTGTTGACTTTCCGGGATATTCATAACCCGTTTTTCATCTGCATCTGCCAAAACAGGCTTCTTACAAGCAGGGCAGAGTCGACGTACAAGTCTCTGTGCCACAATACCTACCACAGAATCCGCTACCAAATAGGACTCAAGTCCCATATCCTCAAGACGGGTTACGGTAGCTGCTGTAGAGTTGGTATGCAGGGTACTTACAACCAAGTGACCGGTAATAGATGCCTGCACCGCAATTCTCGCTGTCTCCTCGTCTCGAATCTCACCGATCATGATGATATCCGGGTCCTGACGCAAAATGGAACGAAGTGCTGATGCGAAGGTCAAATTCGCTTTATTATTGGTCTGAACCTGATTAATACCATCGATATTCGCCTCGACAGGGTCCTCAACCGTGATGATATTAACATCTTCAGTGTTAAGCTCGCTAAGAGCCGTATACAAAGTGGTAGATTTACCGGAACCGGTAGGTCCGGTTACCAAAATAATACCATTCGGATTCTTCAAAATATGGTCAAGCTGAGCCATTTCATTCGGTTTCAAACCAAGCTGACTCTTCTCTCTATTCAAATTCGCCTTCATAGCGAGACGCATTACGACCTTCTCGCCATACACCGTAGGAAGAATAGATACACGAATATCATACTCTACGCGGTCAACCATCTGAGTGATACGTCCGTCCTGAGGCTTTCTCTTCTCAGAAATATCCATACCACCGATAATCTTGATACGGGCAATAACAGAAGACAAAACACTGGGACTATATCTCATACGCTCATACAAAGCACCATCAATTCGATAACGCACTCTTATGTAAGTCTCCATAGGCTCAAGATGAATATCGGAAGCTCTCTGACGCGCAGCCTTCTCAATCATCTCCTTAACCAGGGTAACAATAGGAGAGTTGCTGACTGCTTCCTCCGCCTCTGTCTCCTGTTCTACCAAGCCTTTTTCTTTCGCATAAGCCTCCAAAGCAGAACTCATTTCCTTCTGTCCGAAGAACTTATCAATAGCCATCATAATATTACGACTGCTGGCCACCACAGGCTCTACCTGATAGTTGGTAATCAAATTAATGTCATCCTGCGCATTGTAATCCAACGGATCCGCCATAGCCACACGCAAGACATTCAGATTATCGTCACGGAACGAATAGGGGAAGATAACATTCTTCTTCAACACATCAATGGGTATCAGGTCCAAAATAGCCTTATCCACAGTGACATTACCCAAATCCACAGTATCCAGACCAAGCTGCTGACTAAGCGCTAATACCAAATTATCCTCAGTCACAATATTCTGCTCAATCAAATATTCTCCAAGCTTTTTGCCAGCCTTACGATGTTCGCCAAGGGCAATGGTCAGCTGCTCTTCAGTAATCAATCTGCTGTTTACAAGGATCTCTCCTAATCGAATTTTTCTTCTACCAAAATCCACTTCTCGTCCCATCCTAATTTACAATTATTAAAATTATATAAATTATAATACATTATTACATCTGTCATGTCAATAAATTTATGACATTTTTGTTATTTTTTTACAGGCATCCACACATTCTCTCTCATCTCTTTACCAAACATAATATCATATATCACGGTTTTGGAATGATTCAACGTTTCCAACTGTTCTTCCGTGCATTCCGTAACAGGTTCTCCCTTGCTGTCCAGAACAAACTCTCTGGAATTGGCACGGAAAACCTCTCTTTGATTTGCAAGCATCAAACTCATTTCACTGTCCGGAAGCCCCGCGCTTTCCAAAATCATCTGAGAAAGATAATAGATACTCTCCCCTTCAAAATCCGGGTCATTCTCCAGTTCAAAATTACTCCACATGATTACCGGTACGGAATACAGGCGCTCCAAAATTTCAAAAGGCTCATCCTCCGTAATCACAGACATATCCTGACTGTTTCCATCGGACACATCTCCACTGGTAACATCTTCTCTAAACCAGTCCCAAAAACTGTTGCCGGCAGATACATCCGCATCTTCCGTCATGTTTTTTTCCTCGCTCAGCCCGATTGCGGTTCTGGTCGCCGGCGAAAAATTAGGTACATGATCACCAAACATCACTACAATTACCGGCTCCTCCCGTTTTGAGAAATAATCCACCAGTTCACTATACGCCTTACCGGCATAGTAAATTCCATTTATATAATTCACCAGTGTTTCATAGTCCTCTTCGTCCATTTCCGCCGCTGCTTCTTCATCCAAAAGTTCTACCGAAATGGGATACTTATAATCCTCCACAGAATCAATATGATATGCCAATGTCCTTCTGTGATTGGATACCGACACAGACCAAATAAATTTGTTGGCCTCGTCCTCCTGTTCCTCATACTCGGCAATAATTTCCTTTGCCAGAGAATTATCGGATATATAGCGGGTATAAATTTCCCTGTTTACCATATCTTCTTCAAAAATCGATTCATCAAATCCCATGGTCTCATAGACATCCTCTCGGTTATAGAAATCTCCATAATAAGGATGAATAGCAACCGTCTCATAATCCAATGCATTAAAATAGTCCACCACCGATGGCAACTTACGATTCTTGGTTTTTTCATAAATTGTCGATGAGGTTACATAATATTTCGTATTTAATCCGGTCAAAAACTCCGCCTCGGAACTGATAGTCCCTCCACCATATACATTGCTGGTCAAATGACCGGTAACACATCTTTTATAAAGCCTCTTGTAGTGCAACATGGGATCCACAGAAAATTTCACCTTGTCTGAATCCACATTATTAGTATTCCACCAGGATTCATTCATAATGACTATGACATTGGGGCGAGCATTCGCTTCTTCAACAGGACGCCTTTCCTCCTCTGCCAGCAGATACTCATAGCTTTTATCGGTAGTCTCCACAATCGCCTGATCCAATCTGTCATTTTTAACAAATCGATACAATACATAACGATCATCTTCTGCTTCCACCAGTTTTGCAGCATCCGCTCTCAATGCAATTAATTCTGACAGCATAAAACGCTTCGCTCCGAAAACCATTACAAAAAACACAAACCCGGCCGTAAGAAGTTTTGCCGTCGTCACAAGTATCATTTCCCGGTCAAACGTTTTTTTCTTTTTATCCGGAAAAAGATATTTGGAACGCATTTTCTCCAATCCAACTCCCGCAGCCGCAAACAATAATAATCCGCCCACCAAAACCAACAAATATCTACTGAATTCAAATCGGAAATATCCGGCAGCCAACCCGGCAGCTTCTGTAAGCAGAAAATCTTCCAGTCGAAGCATCTCCTTACGATTCATATATTTCACATAACTTCCGTGTGTCAACACAAACACTAAAAGAGAGGTGATTCCGACACTTACACCGCCATTCCACGTCAAGCAAAAGAAAAGCACCACAACAAAAGCCAAAAGTGTGCTTTCAAACAAATAAATATGATTATTCAAATTCCGCTGAAAAAAATCCAAAAACGACATCTCCGGCCGGCATACATAATAATCCATCAGGCAAGGAACATATGTAACATATAACCAAATAAGCCCCGTCACCAGCAACAGATATATCATTCTATTCTTCCATTGTTTTTTCATATGTAATCTGTTTCCTTTCCCTACAACGGATGCAACCTAAATTTTAATTTAATATAACTCACATGTCAAGAATCGACACTTTTTTGGTGTTTTTTCACAAATCTCTTTTGTTTTCAGAATATATACGATAAAACATAGACAAATTCTTATAACTTTAACAATCAAAGCAAGGAGCAAATTATGAAGCATAACATTACACAAGGATTGGTCTTCACCAACGATAAATGCGTAGGCTGCAACAAATGTATCAGCGTATGTTCCTGCATGGGCGCTACTATTGCCGATTTTACAGAAGACGGTCGCACCATCATCCATGTTGATGGTGACAAATGTATTGCCTGTGGTGCCTATTTTGACGCCTGCACCCACGGTGCAAGAGAATATCTCGACGACACCCAAAGTTTCTTTGACGCTTTAGCCAAAGGTGAGAAAATTTCAATTTTATTGGCTCCTGCCTTTCTTGCCAATTATCCCACTGAATACGAAAGCATTCTGGGCGGGCTGAAGCAATTGGGCGTTAATCGCATTATCAGCGCCTCCTTCGGCGCAGATATTACTACTTGGGCCTACTTAAACTATGTATAGCAAAATAATTTTGTAGGCGGCATTTCCCAACCCTGCCCAGCTGTTGTTGCTTATATCGAACACTATCTTCCAGAGCTGCTTCCCAAGCTTTTCCCGGTTCAAAGTCCCATGATATGTTCCGCAATCTATGCCCGAAAAGTTATGGGTATTACAGATAAACTGGCTTTTATCAGCCCTTGTATTGCCAAAAAAAGGAAATCAACTCTGAGCGCGGCAAGAATCTGATTTCCTATAATGTAACATTTGACCACCTGATGAAATACGTACGGGAACATCATATACAGGGTCCTTCCTACAAAGATGAAATTGAATACGGTCTGGGATCCGTTTACCCCACCCCCGGCGGTTTTTAAAAAAGCCTTTTCAAAACTAAATTTAGATAATTACCTATGTACATATACAGACCGCTCTGTAAGATGTGCTTACGATAAGCCTGACTCTACACAGCTTGCTTCTATCTTTAATGAAATGAACAAGCACACCATCGAAGAGCGTTCCATCAACTGTTCCTGCTGTGGCAGAAATAAATGCAGAGATGTCTCAGATTTATCAGGCTGTCAATGAACTGGCTGCCGGCATGAGTCAATCCTCTCACGATAAGATTCATCATGCCGTTTCTCTGATAACCGGCGAAACCGAGAAACTGGGAGCAAATGTATCCGAAATCAACGGCCGCACTCAGGATTTAGTTGCCTTCGCCGAAGAAATCGCAGCTTCCGCTGACGTCATCGTCCAAACCCTGGACAATGTAAAACGCCAACTGGAAAGATTAACCGAATAACCCACTCCAATTCAATAAACCCATAAATGAATCCCCGGACACTATTGCATCCGGGGATTTATATATCTACCATAAATATATTAGCTGTCACCCTCACCGTCTACCCATGAAGGATCCAGAATAAATCTTCCATGAGGATTAGAGTAAGTAACTCCGATAGTCTCTCCCCCCCGACTCTTATACTCTTTGGATTCAAATTCCACCACATCCGGTATAAGCCTCTGCAATTCCGTCTCCAACACATCTGAATTGGAAGAAATCTTTGCCCCATCATTAATATAAACCACAATCCCAGTACTATGAGACTCATTATATACCCTGTCTACACTTAATGCTATATGAGTAGTATGCAATATCTCATTCAATGCAGCCTCATCCTTTTGCAATCGTGCCTCTCCCACATAATTAAGCAAAAAGGGAGTAAGAACCACCATCAACACCGCCATAATTGCAATTACGATAATCAGTTCAATCAGTGAAAATCCCTTATCATCCCATTTTTTCATACGCATTCTCCCTTCCTTGGGCACTTTTGTAAAATCTATCTTTACGATATATCGACATATTCCGGGAATTTCATTATAGCTTTAAACAAATCTCCGTCTAATTTTATATCAAATTCTCCGTTTTGAGCCTGAATCAAATTTTTTGTGATATAAAGTCCCAATCCGGAGCCCTCTGTGGTACGAGATGCATCTCCACGAATAAAACGCTCTGTCAAATCTGTCGCCTTAATATTCATCTGGCGTTCGGAGATATTTTTGATGGTCACCTCAACCATCTTGCCTTTAGAATACTCCTCTATGCTTAAATCAATATAAACTCTTGTATTCTCCAAAGCATACTTATAGACATTATTAAACAGATTCTCCATCACTCGCCACATTCTGCGACTGTCGGCATAGATATAGGCCGGTATATTTCCTCCGTCAAAAAATATCTGCAAGCCCTTGGTCTCCATGCGCTCAGAAAGTTCTCCAATCGCTTGATTAATCAGCTCAGCCAGATTCAAACGTTCCATTTCAAGTTCAATATTACCCGAAGAAAGTTTGGACGCTTCCACCAAATCATCTGTCAACTGCTTTAATCTCTGAGATTTACTATCCAATACATCAATATAACTCTTGGCCGGCTCATCCTGAATTTTCAGCCTTTTCAGCAAATCCACATAACTGATAATGGAAGTAAGAGGCGTTTTAATATCATGAGAGACATTGGTAATCAAATCCGTCTTCATCTGCTCATCTTTCATACTGGTCTGAACAGCCTTACTGATACCATCACTGATATTATTTACAGCATCTGCAATCTCCCGATTGCTTCCATGAAGCGCTTCCACATCCAGTTCCAAATCCACCTGACCGTCACGAATCCGACGAATGGCATCCACAATATCCATCCATTCAGCATTTCGCTTGAACAACAACACTCCAACCAGTCCATCGATTATAACCAGCAATATAATTAATAAAATGGCCCATATGCGCTGTTCCCAAAGCTGCACGCAACTCCATACGCCAAACAAATTCACCAACAAAAACGCATTATAAGGAAGCAACGTGCTTACCGCCGTATTGTGATGGGTCAAAATATAACTAATTGCCTTCCGACAACTGATAAGCAGCCAGTTTACAAAACTGTCTTTCCAAAGATTTCCGGACTTCAGTCGTCTTACAAGACTATACCACAAAATACACAGTCCAAGGCTCAATGCAGCTCCATAGATTGCAAATGCTCCGTATTCCGCAGTCTGCGCCTCTGTCACACCAATGATATTCAAAGTATGTTTCTCATATACTGCATCAGCAATGGAAAGAAGATATTTACTTCCATATTGTGCTCCATAAGCCAAAGCAACACACAACAACACATATACTTCTGTCCATATATGGTCAAATCCATTCAAATAATGAACATATTCACCTTCACTATTATAAGCCACCCCTGCCGTCGCCGACAAAAACAGCGTTATCATCAACCAAAATAAAAATAAAATTGCAATTAAAACCAAAATTTTAGTAATATTCGGAACAATGTTCTGGAACAAAGCATTTGCGCTGTAAAAGGCGTCTCCGGGCACATCATAAGAAGTATCCACACCTACCCAGATATGGGTCGAATCAGGATACGCATAATCATATTCGTTCAAATACCCATGGATATCCGACTCTGTAAGTCCGGTATTACTGGTAAACTCTAAACTGTCCGGATAATAAATAAAATATCTTCTGTACTCCAGGAAAAAATCCGTAATAGCCGTATCGGGGAATCCTCTCATTTCCTCATAATTGGTATAAGTATGAATAACCCCTTCATCAGTCACAAGCCGCACCACATATTTTAAGTTACTGTTGGTCTGATACAGATTATTACAGTTTTGATACATGGTATAACTGGAACTCAATCCCTCCACCGCATTTACCACATTATCCTGAAGCTGCATATACTCAATCCAGTTACCGGCATATCCGGTGATGGACTTCTCCTTATCCACGGTCTCATAACGTCCGTTGAGCATCGGAAAATAAACAGTCACCGTACCATCATCTTCTCGTGAAACATCCACTGTCTCTCCGGGAATCGCTCCCAGGATATAAGAAAAAGCCATGTCCTCCAACTGTTCTTCCGTATAGAGATTCATCTCCGCTTCCACAGCCTTGCGGAGCTTTTCTTCCTCTTTTTCTTTCTCAGCCTTCTCAACCTCGGTAAGCTCTGTCACCTCTTCCGTCACAGTTGTACCTGAATAACGTTTAATCTCCGGAGCAAAGGCTGCATCATTAAATCCAACAAAGATAAGCTCCCCGTCCTCATTTAACGCGAAGTTATCAGGCGATAACGCAGGTCCGAAATAATTAACAAAATCAGACATGCTCATAGCACGATTGGTATATTCCACACCGTACTTGCCCCACTTTATTAAATCCTCCAGCTCATAAACCGCAGTCACCGGGCAATTGCTGTCAACACCCTTTCTGCCGGCATATTCCGTCACATCAATCAGCTTGTCCGCATCAAATTCACCATTTGTCTCCAGCTGTCCTTTTACAACCACCAGACGGGTTACATCCGCAACCGCAGTTTGAAAGATTTCCCGAAACATATCACTGTCTTCAAATACCGGTTCTGACTCCATGGGGTCCAATGCATAAGTCTTTGGACCATCCATGGTCTGAACAGTCAGATAGGAATTGAAAATAACATTTGCCAGTGCTACCATGATACACATGGCCAAAAGATGCTGTATAAGCCCCAAAGCCAATCTTCTCAGGGTATATTTTTTCATAGTCACTCCTATTGCTTGTCTATTTTATAACCCACACCCCACACTACCTTAAGATACCTGGGTTCCTTGGGGTTAATCTCTATTTTCTCACGAATATGACGAATATGTACTGCCACCGTATTATCAGCGCCAATAGCATCCTCATTCCAAATACTCTCATAAATCTGATTGATGGAGAACACTTTGCCCTGATTCTTAATTAAAAGAAGCAGAATATTGTACTCGATTGGAGTCATCTTTACCAATTCATCGTCCACGAATACCTGCTTATTCTCATCATTCACCACAAGACCGCCTACCTGATAAACAGCCTTACCGCCACCATCCAGACTTCCCAAAGAAGTATAACGGCGCAGATTGGACTTCACTCTTGCCACAAGTTCCAATGGATTAAAGGGTTTGGTAATATAATCATCTGCCCCGATATTTAATCCAAGTATCTTATCCGTATCCTCTGATTTTGCAGACAGCATAATAATCGGAATACTGCTGTATTCTCTGATTTTAAGAGTCGCTCTGATACCATCCAGTCTGGGCATCATCACATCCATAATCAGAAGATGAATATCTTCTTTTTTGAGCATCTCAATTGCCTGCTCTCCATCATATGCTTTATATATATGATAACCATCCTGACTCAAATAAATCTCAATGGCCTCCACAATCTCTTTATCATCATCACAAACTAAAATATTTGCCATTTTCAAAATCCTCCCAAACAAACCTATTGCATGAATATTCCTTCAAAACCTCAATACATTTACCAGTATACCATGCAATTCCGAAAAAAGAATTAAGCTTTCTTAGAAAATTTATTAAGAATATATAAAAATGCTGCCAAATTTCCTCTCTTACCATGACTGGCCCGATGCGAAAACAAATACTCCGGATTATGACAGGTACATATATCCGTAACAGAAATATTTTCTCTATGGATACCTGCGCGTTCCAAAATCAATCTGTTTGCCAGCCACAAATCCAGCTGATACTTTGCGGGTTCTCTCCCCGGACACACAACCTCTTCTCCGGGAAAAACACCCTGAAACTCCATTGCTACATCTTCACTGACCTCATAACAGTCTCTGCAGATAGACGGCCCCACCGCCGCAATCAAATCCCGGGGCTTGCTGCCAAAGGCTTCTTTCATTGCCTGCACCATATGTGCTCCCATTCCATTCACTGTACCTCTCCAGCCGGAATGTGCAAGACCAATTGCCTGCTTTACCGGGTCCACAAAATACAAAGGCACACAATCTGCATAAAAACAAGCCAACACAACACCGGGCTCATCGGTAATCAGCCCATCAATATCCTGATAATCCTGTGGATACAAAACGCCCTTTCCCTTATCCGCTGCTGTCACATGACGAATATTTGTGGTATGGGTCTGCACCGAAGCAACCACATCTTCCGCTTCAACGCCCAACACCTCACAAATTCGGCGATAATTTTCCACTACATTTGCCGGATTATCACCTCTGCTAAAACTCAAATTCATGCTGGCCAGGTCACCCGTACTCACACCACCTGTTCTTGTAGTAAAAAGATGCCCCACCATACCGGTATCACAAAGAGCCGGAAACGTAAGATATTCCAAATCTCCTAACTGATTCTGCTTTATAAGCTCAGCGCCCTCTGCACTGTTTCTTACAATATGATACATAACTTTTCACCTTTCAGATTCACTAACAAAATTCCTTTATTGCTGAAAGTAAAACGCATTCTCTATATGCTCAATTTGCCCTTCACCATCTATCCCTATCACATCAAAACGATAGAAAACATTCTCCGGCGCCTTATATCCGGCCGTGTAATAAAGAGCCACTTTAGATATACGCCTTTGTTTGCGGCTGTCCACCGCTGCAAGCGGGCTTCCATAGCTACATTTTTTACGATATTTTATCTCGCAGAAAACTACCGTCTCTTTGTCCCGGGCAATAATATCTATCTCACCATAGGGACATCGATAATTGCGCTCCAAAATACTGTACCCCTTTTGCTCCAGGTACTTGGTCGCAACCGTCTCGTAATCCGTTCCAATTTGTCTTTTATTAAAAACCTTCTCCTGCACCCACATCCCCCTTTTCAGATGATGTTTACTGCTTTACCTTGCTCTTAAGTTTATCCATGGAATCCACAAAAATCAAAATCTCGGCTACCACTTCATAGAGCTCCGGCGGTATCATCTCACCAATTTCCAGACGGGACAACGTATCCGCCAGCTTATCATCCCGATGAATAGGCACATCGCTCTCCTGAGCTCTCTCGATAATACGTTCAGCTAATACGCCCCGACCACTGGCAATGACTCTGGGCGCTTCATCGGAAGGGTCATATTCCAGAGCAATCGCCTGCTTTATTTTATTTCTCTTAATGTCTGCCTTCCCTGTTTCAGCCATCGCTCAGCCTCCTTTAAGCCCCCCTAACTGCCATATATGTCCTTCATAGTTTGAAAAAATTCATTTTTCAAACTATGCTCTTACATCAAAAGCATACTGTGCAATGGGTTGCGCCTGTTCCTGTGCAAGCAGCCCCTTCAGACCGCTCACCTTTTCATCACTGCCTCTCACCTGCATTGCAAAATCACAGTTATATCCTCGTTTTTGCAATCTCTGGGTCAATATGTCCATATGCTGTTCCAAAAAGTCCAGCATCTCATCATCCTGTACATAAAATCGGGTATTCACACGTTCTGCCTGCATGGCCACATAGACATCCACAGGCCCCAAATGTTCCATATCCAAATGCAAAAGGGCACTTATCTGCCCATCCTTAGCCGAAAGATTTCGTTTATTGGTATAGACATACAAATCACCGTGCGCCTCACCATTCTGTAGTCTTAATGGCAGCTGCACATAGGTATATGCCTGATTTATCTGCTGAAGAAAATCCACATTTTGAGACATATTGCTGACAGCCTTAAATGCTTCTGACTGATTCTGCCCGTTCTGTTCCAAAATATGGCTCAAGTCCTTTAACTGTCTGGTCAAACGACTGTAAAGTTCCTCCACTTTACCGGAATCCGCCACATCCTCTGGCGTTATGGTCCACATCTTAGCAAGCCCATCTGCCAGAATCTTTCCGGAATCCTTATGGCTTATCAGTTTCTCCAGCAAATTCCAATTTTTATCCTGTAATCCCCGGGACAAAAGGGCCTGCAAACTCTTCGCCTGCTCTTCTACACTCCCCTCCTGCATAGCCTGACTTAACTGTTGTAAAAGATCATCATAATTGTCACCGGGATTCATGGAACGCAACAAAGCTGCCAAAGTATCCTGCAAGGACATCTGACCGGTCTGCGAAGCATTTACTGCACCGGCAGACAATCCATTCGTCAGATTCATCACCGCCTCATCATTGGATGAATTCACATTTTTCACCGCATTGGTCAGTGCCTCCCTAAGGAGTTCCTCCGCCGATTTTGAATGCACCTCGGGTTGTGCCTGTGCATTTATCGGTGCACTTTCTACAGCCTGCTCATTCCCATTCTCAACAGCTTCCGCTACCGTTCCATCCGAAAATACCTGTGTAATTCCCGTTGCCAAAGTAGAGTTTCCCGCAGCTTCTGTCCGGGCACCCTGCTGCACGTTTGCATATTGCTCCCCTTCTGCATCGCCGGAAACAATTCCCTCCACCAGCTGCAAAACCTCCTGAAACATTCTGGCAGCACCTTCTACATTCCCCTCTGCCACCATACTGCCAACCGTCTCACCCAAGCAATTCTGAACAGTATGCATACCATCTACTAATTGATGAGTAAGATTTTTATATGAGCTTACCTGTGCCAGATTCTCTTCATTCACAGCCAATCCTAAGCGATGCAAATCCACCACATCCGAAATATTGGAATTTGAAAAGGTATTTACCTCCCGAAACATCTGTTGCAAAGCATTCTTATCAATCGGAAGCCCTGCCTTCATCATAAGTCCGGTCATGGCCACAGTATCCCGGGTCACCGGCAAAGATGCCATTTCCAATGCTTTGAGAGCATTTGCCTGTGTGGCTGTATTGGCAAACAACGGACTAAGTTGCAGTGTCTGCCCATTATTGCGCACCTCGAAAGTCATGGTTTTCCCCACTTCCAGATTGATATTGGCATCCACCTTGGCCGCTAAAATAAAATCATCTGCAACCTTTATCTGCACCTGATTGCCATCCCTTGCAACCACTTCCCCCTGCAGTGTCTGCCCGGGCGCAAGAGCCTGAATCTGTTTGCCGACCGACGCACTTTGAGCATTCACAGCCTGATTTTTTGCAGCCTGTGTGTTACTGTTTTTCAATTGTCCGCTGTTAAATACATCTGTCAGCTTCATCTCAGGGCACCTTTCTAAATTCTTATCTTATTTTTCAGAAGTCTCCTCCTGAACAAAATTCTTAATAAAGCTTCTCCTGTGAATAGGCGTAGGACCATACTTTTTTAGTGCCTCAATATGAGCGGCGCTGCCATACCCCTTATTGCCCGCAAAATCATACTCCGGAAAAACCTTATCATACTCCACCATCAGCCTGTCTCTTGTGACCTTGGCAATAATACTTGCCGCACCGATGGAAATACTCTTGGCATCTCCCTTGATAATAGACACCTGAGGAATCTCAACTCCCGGAATTTTCACTGCATCATTCAATAAAAGTGTCGGTGCCGGCTCCAGCTTGCTGATAGCCTCCCGCATGGCCTCATAAGTTGCCTGCAAAATATTGATTTCATCAATACGCTCCGGTGTTGCATACCCCACTGCGCAAGCCACTGCCTTCTCCATGATAATATCATACAATTCCTCTCTCTTTTTTTCGGAGAGTTGCTTGGAATCATTAATATACAAAATATCACAATCCTTAGGCAAAATCACTGCACCCGCTACCACAGGACCAGCCAGCGGACCTCTGCCCACCTCGTCAATGCCGCATATGTACGCGTAATCTGCATATTCCCGCTCATAGCGCTTCAGTTCTTCCGTACGCGCACGTTCCTTTTCAAGAGCCTCCAGACGCTTTTTGGCGTTCTCTACAAGTTTAATTGCTCCCGCTCTCTCATCATTCTCATATTGACTTATAAAGGCAGGCAGCTCATCTGCACAAGCTGCCTGTAACTGATTTTTGATTTCTGTCAAACTGACTGCCATCTTTTTCTCCTCTTTCCTACTGATGCTGTAGTACACCCATTTTCTCAAAAGGCCAGATACGAACCCATGCCCGTCCGATAATATCGTCCCGGTGAATATTACCCACAACCTCAGTGCGACTGTCACTGCTGTTATTGCGGTTATCACCCATGACAAAGTACTCATCTTCACCCAGGGTAATTGGCTGCGCAGCCCGTCCGATATTCTCCGGCTTAATTACTTCCAAACCATAGGATTCCTTCAAAATCTCTCCATTTATGTAGATATTTCCCTGCTCATCAATTTGAACCGTCTCGCCGGGCAAACCAATAATACGCTTAATATAATAGGTATCCTCCTGATACTGAAAAGGAAAAACAATAATATCAAAACGCTCCGGCTCATTAAATCGATATGAAATCTTATCCACAAAAAGGTTATCCCCGTGAGACAAGGTTCCTTCCATGGAGGAACCATCCACCTCCGTTCTCTGAATTACAAAAGTAATCAAAAGCCATGTAAGTAACAGCACAAAGAGAAGATAAAGTCCGGTACTCAAAAGCTCCTGTAAAATTTTCTTTTTCATGACAGACTATCTCCTCTCCAATGTCATACGGCCCAGTCTGCCGCTTCTGAAATCATCAATAAGCAGCGCAGCAGCCCTTCCCAAATCGGGTGTTTCACCCTTTGTGTAGCATTTTCTGCTCTCCGCAATCTTAGTTAAAACCTCTGTAGCCTGAGCCTCCGTCATATCAGCCTCATCCGCTTCTTTCGTCTTATCTGTAGTTTCCGAATCATTCGACCAACCATAACGCTCCGCAAGCGCCTTGGGATAATACATACTAATCACACGGATCAAATCACACGCCAATTCTTCCTGAATAATAATCTCATCATTCATGGAACCGATAAATGCCAGACGCATGCCAACCTCCTGATCCTCAAATTTAGGCCAGAGGATACCGGGCGTGTCCAAAAGCTCCAGATTCTTATTCAACTTAATCCATTGCTTGCCCTTGGTCACACCGGGCTTATTACCAGTCTTGGCACAAGCCTTACCCGCAAAAGCATTGATAAAAGTAGACTTACCCACATTAGGAATGCCCACAACCATGGCACGCACGGGACGATTTATAATACCTCGTTTTCTGTCGCGTTCAATTTTCTCCTTACATGCCTCCTGAACCAACCCGTTTATGGACTTTACACCGGATCCTGACTTTGCATTAATCTCAAGCACATGTGCTCCCTGCTCCTGAAAGTAAGCCATCCACTGTTTATTCTGTGCCGGGTCAGCCAGATCTGATTTATTCAAAAGCACAATTCGAGACTTATTCTTCCCCAGTTCATCTATATCCGGATTGCGACTGCTCAAAGGAATACGAGCATCCACAAGCTCTATAATCAAATCAATCAACTTAATATTTTCCTGCATCATACGAACCGCCTTGGTCATATGACCGGGATACCACTGATAATTCATCTCTATACCAATCCTTGTCTTATTTTAATCCACCAAACCCATACCTGCCTCATCGCAAGTCTTTGCAAGCCATACCCTGCCGATAATATCCTCATCCTTTACCGGGCCAATATTAGCAGAACGACTGTCCTCACTATTATTGATATTGTCACCTACGCAAAAATACTCTCCCTTGCCCATGGTCAATGTATTCTCTGCAATTCCGGCATCCAGAATCCGCTCATTTATCCACTGACTCTGTACGCCATTTACATACAAATCTCCTTTTTCGATAAGCACCGTATCCCCCGGAACTGCCACTACGCGTTTTACATAATAATGCGCCTTCTCATTGCCGTTTGGCAAAAAAACAACCACATCTCCGGATTTCGGCGATGATATCACATAACCAAAACGGTCTATCAAAATCTCTTGTCCGCTATAAAGTGTCGGTTCCATGGAATCTCCCACCACCGAAGTAGTCATTCCCAAAAAGAACACCATAACCACTCCGATGAAGATTGCCACAACAATACCAAATATCCAGCTAAAAATCTCTTTCAAAACAGCGGAACTTATTTTTTTTTTGCGTCTGTAAAAGCTCAGTCCCTTTTGACGTGCCATATACCAATCTCCATAAAAATGTGCGCTATAATATAGTATACCATAATTTATAGAAATAGAAAAGGGCAATTGCAGTTTTGCAATCGCCCTGTCTACGTTTTGTATTATTTAACGAGCTCTTTAACCTTAGCCTTCTTACCTACGCGATCTCTCAAGTAGTTCAACTTAGCACGTCTTACCTTACCACGTCTAACTACCTCAATCTTCTCTACGTTAGGAGAATGAAGGGGCCAAGTCTTCTCAACACCGATACCGTTAGAAGTCTTTCTTACGGTAAAGGTCTCTCTGTTGCTTCCGCCCTGTCTCTTCAATACAACGCCCTCGAATACCTGGATTCTCTCACGGTTACCCTCTTTGATCTTACCGTAAACCTTAACGGTATCACCAACACTGAAAGTGTCCACGGTCTCTTTTAACTGTTCTGCTTCGATTTCTCTGATAATATCACTCATATTGAGCCTCCTTCATAAAATGGATGTTCTTAATACACTTGGTAACAGAGGACCATCTCGTTTTCACAACATTTGATATTTTATCACATGCTTTATATAAATGCAAGCATTATCTATGTATTTTTATAATATTCTTCCAGTTTTTCTCTGCTCTTTACAAAAACCGGCTTCAACCCCGGATCAAAATGACTTCCCATAGACTCCATCATCACTTCATAGGCCTTTTCAAAGCTCATAGGTTCCTTATAACAGCGCTTACTTACCAAAGCATCATATACATCTGCAATGGCCATAATTCTGGCCTCTAAAGGAATTTCTTCCCCTTTCAAATGTTCAGGATAACCTGCTCCGCTCCACTTCTCGTGATGATAGCGAGCCACATTTATTGCCACTTTCACAAAATGTTCCTCTTCTACACCCTGCAAAATACTTTCCACCAGTTGCGCACTCTTTTCGGCATGGGTCTGCATAACTACAAACTCCTCATCTGTCAACCTTCCGGGCTTTCTTAAAATTTTATCATCAATTCCGATTTTACCTAAATCGTGCATAGGTGCAGCCTTAATAATATCTTTACAAAACTGCATATCCAAGGACAGAATCTTTTCTTTTTGGATTGTATCCAACAAAATCTCTATCACATCACTGGTACGCTTAATATGACCGCCGGTATTATTATCCCGATTTTCCACTATATTAGCCATTCCCACAAGAACCTTAGCCTGCATATCGGTAATATGTGCTGTCTGTTCAATCACACGTTCTTCCAACTCAGAATTATAATTAGCCAAAAGCTTCATATAACTCCACTTATCCGTATCCTCCCGCATCTCAACAAGATAACCGCAGGGTTTCTTCTTGCGCCAGAGTCTTCTTAGAAAACACTGATAATGTCTTTCTCCTGTTTCAAAATCAAACTCATTATCCCCCTCTTCTGCATAGTTATCAATTTTGTCAAGAATCACTTCCGCCTTTGCAATATTTTTAACGTTGTAATCCACCTTGCAATAGGCAAGCTCCGGAATCAATCGACGCACCAGTTTGTTACAACCCAGATACCGTTTGCGGTTATCAAACATGATATATCCATAAGACTCCTGTTTCTCTAAAGAACTGGTAATGCTGTCTTCAATGTTGTACATCATAATTCGTCGATTTAAATAAATCAAAATCCAACCATTAAACACATACGTTAACGGCATAATTTCAAATGAAGAGTCTAACATTCTGGACAGCAAAAACAATACTGTATTACTTGCTTCCAACATAACCAGAACCCATAGGTTTTTTCTGGATACTGTATATTTCTTATAAAGATTATAGGCCAAATAGATAATCTGAATAATCATATGACCGTATAAATTTATATAAAAGAAAATATGACCTACACCATAGGTATGACCCAATACTGTAGCATCACCAAAACTGTCCAAATATACTTCCGTGTAATAAAACTCATTAACACCCGTGGTCAATATCATAGCATATACAAAAAAACTGTAACTATATATTAAATTTCTTATCCATGTCGGCAATTGATAATTACAGACTGCACAAATGGCAGACAGCATAACCGGCGGCAAAAAACATCCGCCCAAATAACAGATTTTGTTAGCCAGAACCGCTTCCGAAAGAGTCTGTGAAAGCGCAAGCGACAAATATCCTATGCAATCCAAAGTCATTAACATACCGCAAATTGTAAAATAATAGTTTGCCTTTTTGCCCTCGAATTGAAAGATAAAGATAAAAAGATTAATAGAAGTCAGTATTAGTGCAACCGAATAATATGCAATCATTTAAACATCTCCTATTGTACCCAAACGAGTTATGCCCTCTCAAGAAGCCAAACAGACTCTTTTGAAACATAACAACCCAATTGTTCCAGCATATGTAATAATATCTCGTTCTCTGCCACCACATGCTTATAGGGCAAATGCCCCATCTCCAATTCTCGATTTATCCACAAAACTGCTTCTGTTGCTGCATCAGCCAAATCCCCTTGAATTCCATGTCGCTTTGAAATGGGATTTCTTTCTGTATAACAGACATTTTTACACTCCGTTACCACTTCACTCCCAAAGATATCTACAAGCTTTGCAAGCATAAAAGACCGGGACGCAATAATCCGCTCACAATCTGCCGGAATCGTACCCTGCATATCCCGAAATCCATGTTCATCCTCTGCCGTAATCATACATACGCCGGCTCCCCTGTCATAAATCAGGATATTTCCACCATCGTTTACAAGAATTTCACCCCTGCCCCGGGACAAACTCTCCATCATATGGATATTATGACGCTTATTCTTGGAGAGTTTTTTAATCAAAGCCTCCTGCGCCTGATAGACCTCATACAAATCCGGTCTGCGCTCTTTAGTCACTGCTATGGACTGCTCTAACCGCCACTTTTCAATTTCGCGGTGATTTCCCGACAAAAGCACCTTGGGAACAGCCTTGTCATGCCATACCTCGGGCCGGGAGTACTGGGGATACTCCAGTAAATTCCTATGAAAGCTCTCCGTCTCGGCCGAATCCTCGTTATGAAGCACACCAGGCACCAGCCTGGATACCGCATCAATCATTACCATGGCAGGCAACTCACCACCGGTAAGCACATAATCTCCGATGGAAATATAATCCGTCACAACCTCATCTAAAACTCTGGCATCAATTCCCTCATAATGACCGCACAAAAATACAAGCTCATCTTCTTTCGCAAGTTCCTTAGCATACTGCTGGGTAAAAGGATACCCCTGAGGAGTCACATAAATAGTACGCACAGACTTATCCTTCGTTAACAAGTCCTCCGCATCTGCTAATGTATCTTTTTTTCCACCTGCCACCGACTTCCACGCATCATACACCGGCTGGGCCTGCATTAACATTCCTGCACCGCCGCCATAAGTATAATCATCCACTTTGCCATGCTTGTCCATAGAAAAATCACGAATATTCACCGCATTTATCTCTATCAAATTATTCTCTACCGCCCTACCGATGATACTGGTATTTAAACCATTCAATACCATCTCAGGAAACAGTGTCAAAACATGAAATTTCATCCAACCTATTCCTCATCAAGAAGTCCGTCTAATATATGAATCTTGATTTGGCCGCCCTCTACATCCACGTCCAAAACACAATCCTTAATAGCAGGCAAAAGAAGCTCTCTGCCATCATGCAAATCTATAATATAAACATCATTGGCACCGGTCTCAAGCACTTCGCGGAGAATACCGATTTCCTCTTCCTCCTCATTAAGCACCTTAAGTCCCATGAGGTCCGCAATAAAATATTCATCTCGTCCCAATCTTACCGCATTTTCTCTGGTAACATAGATACTGCACTGACGATACTTCGCAATATCCTCCGGTGTATCAAATCCTTTAAACTTCATAATTACCATCTGCTTTGAGAACTTTACGCCCTCAACCTCCAGAATCCGACTCTCCTTGCCGGTATCCAGAATCACTTCCTTCAGACGCTTAAAACGTCTGGGATCATCCGTGGTGGGATACACCTTTATCTCACCGCGCACACCATGAGGGGAGGTCAACACTCCCACCTGAAATCTGTCTTCCATTCAATTCTCCTTATAAAACAGGCGAAACATGTACTGCACATGTTCCGCCATTTCAGCAAGCTTTAGACGATTTCCACGTCCACTCTTGTATTGTCTTTGGATGATGCTGCTTTTACCACAGTGCGGATTGCCTTTGCAATTCTGCCCTGCTTGCCGATCACCTTACCCATATCGGAGGCAGCCACATGTAGTTCAATGACGATATTTCTACCTTCCGTCTTCTCAGTTACAACAACCTCATCCGGATGCTCTACAAGTGCCTTTGCAACTACTTCTACCAACTCTTTCATAATCCACCTCCAAAGATTAGATTATTATTTCTCGATACCTGCAAGCTTGAACAACTTAGCAACAACCTCTGTAGGCTGAGCACCATTTGCCAACCACTTCTTAGCCAGCTCCTCATCTACCTTGAAAGTGCTGGGCTCGGTGGTAGGATCATAAGTACCGATCTCCTCGATAAATCTACCATCTCTGGGTGAACGGGAATCAGCTACAATGATTCTATAAAAAGGAGCCTTCTTCTGTCCCATTCTTCTCAATCTGATTTTTACTGCCATTTTTGTTTTCCTCCATGTTTTAAAAAAATATTAATTGTTTTCCCGATAAAGGGCTATATGATAAGAACTTTGCGTTCAAATCTAACTATTAAAAGGGAAATCTTCCTCCCATACCGCCAAACATGTTTCCCATGCCTCGGCGCTTACCTTTTCCACCGCTCATCTGCTTCATCATCTTCTGACTCTGCTCAAACTGCTTGATAAAACGGTTCACCTCTGCAATATCCACACCCGCACCATTTGCGATACGATGCTTTCTGCGAGGATTCAAAATCTTAGGGTTGCGACGCTCCTCCTTGGTCATGGACAGCACAATTGCTTCCATATGAGCAATCTGTTTCTCATCAATCATGCCCTCCAAATCAGATGCCTTGATACCCATACCGGGCAGCATTCCCAGAATACTGGTCAATCCACCCATATTTCGCATCTGCTTCATGCTCTCCAGGTAATCTTCAAAATCAAACTTACCCTTCTTCATGCGGCTCGCCATCTCGCGGCCCTTATCTTCGTCGATATCGATGCTCTCCTGTGCCTTCTCAATCAGAGTAAGCACATCACCCATACCTAAGATTCTGTTGGCCATACGATCCGGATAAAACTGCTCCATATCAGAGAGTTTCTCACCCATACTTACAAACAATATAGGTCGGCCGGTTACAGCCTTTATGGAAAGTGCGGCACCGCCTCGTGTATCGCCGTCCATCTTGGACAGAACCACGCCGTCAACGCCTACCTTTTCATCAAATTCCTTAGCCACATTTACCGCATCCTGACCGGTCATGGCATCTACCACAAGCAAGGTCTGATGAACAGCAACTTCACGCTTAATCTCCTGAAGTTCTGCCATCATGTCCTCATCCACATGAAGACGACCGGCAGTATCCAAAAGCACTACATTGTGGCCGTTTTTCTCTGCATACCTGATTGCTTCCTTAGCAATCTCTACAGGCTTGTGGTCTGTGCCCATATCGAACACTTCCACATCCACCTTTTTACCATTTACATGCAGCTGTTCCACTGCCGCAGGTCTGTAAATATCACAGGCTACAAGCAGTGATTTCTTACCCTTCTGTTTCAGCTTGCCGGCAATCTTAGCAGTCGCAGTAGTCTTACCTGCGCCCTGAAGACCGGCCATCAAAATTACGGTGATTGCCTTGCCGGGCTGCATGGCAATCTCTGTAGTCTCACTGCCCATAAGGGCAATCATTTCTTCATTAACAATCTTGATAACCATCTGTCCGGGATTCAGACCGTTCATCACATCCTGACCGATGGCTCTCTCCTCCACAGTCTTTACAAACTGCTTAACTACCTTGAAGTTAACATCAGCCTCCAAAAGAGCCATCTTAACTTCCTTCAGCGCAGCCTTAACATCATCCTCTGTCAGACGTCCTTTGCCACGCAGATTCTTAAATACATTTTGTAGTTTATCTGTTAAACTCTCAAATGCCATCCTAATACCAATGCCTTTCCGCAATCCGCGAACTTTGGGCCGCAGGCACAAAGTCGCGTGTGAAAATTCATTTTCACACTAACTCCCCTAAAAGCTGTTCTGCAAGCTCCCTGATGCGCTTCATACAATCTTCAACCGAAACACCTACGGCACCCTGTTCCGTGAGATTTTCAATCTCCTGAATCTTGCCCTTGGCTCTGGCAAACCGCTCCACCAAGTGAAGCTTCGCCTCATATTCCTGAAGACTCTTATCACAGCGCTTTATCAAATCATGGACGCCCTGTCTGCTGATGCCCCTCTGTTCTGCAATCTCACCAAGAGACATATCATTATAAACAGCGTCCTCGTAAATACTTCTCTGATGCTCTGTAAGCAGTTCACCGTAAAAATCATACAATAAAGCCTGCTCAAATATTTTTTCCATAATTTTTCTTCCTGTAGTGACACAGTTTCCCCAGTCACCTTTGCTATATTACTACAGAAAAAAGAGGGTGTCAAGTATTTTTTCTTGACACCCTGCATTTTCTTTATCCCTATGTACTTTGTCTTTTCTTATATTGCCGCTTATTCGCATACATCATCTCATCTGCCCTGCTGCATGCATTTTTTATAGTGCTGTCTTTCTCTGTGTCATACAAAGCATACCCTGCTGCTATATGGATCAAAAATCTCGCACCGCTTCCATTATATCGTTCCTCTTCCCTGTACAACTGAGTAAGCAGGTCTTCGATGGGGCAGGTTCTTCCCTTCTCTATCAACACCTGGAATTCGTCTCCGCCGATTCGGTAGCATTTTCCGTATTCCGAAAATACCGTTTCTATCATATTGGCTGCAGCTTTTATATACTTGTCACCTTCCGAATGTCCCAAAGTGTCATTGCACTTCTTTAAATCATTTAAATCGAACGCAATAACAAGTACACCATTTCTCTTTTCCATTTCCTGCTCATCCATCTCATAGCAATTTCGATTATACAGATGAGTCAGACTATCCGTGATTGCCAATTCTTCATATATCTGAGCCTTCCTGCCCCGCTCCAGAATTTTCATGGAGTTACTGGTTGCCTCCCGCCCAAGAATAATAGCGAACAATAGGAAGATAAAACGTCCAAGTAAATCACCATCCATCACACCCAGATAATAAAATGCCATGTCCACCAAAGCTGCAATAATTAACACAATCAGCGCAATCAGATTATTCTTCAAATTATGTGTAATCTGCTTTTTTATCACCTTCTGTACCAGGGCCAGTATAACGTATAAGATTGATATCAACATGATAATATGTGTTACCAATACGGTCTCTTTCAAGTCCATAATACCTGCAAACTGCAGCCCCAGACATACAACATAATTAATAACACTGAGAAAACAAATAATTTTCCAGACAAAGCTTTCCTCAATGCTCATAAATTCCCGAACAAACAATAAAAACGATGCGCTCATGGTCATCAAAAATATAAATGCCGAGAAAGCGGATGTAATTCTATGATTAAACAATATGGTAGCGCCATCTGTTTCATTAAAGGACCATAAACCAAAGATTGTAATAAAAATCCCCAAATAAACCAAACTTCTTCCCACATATACCCGCCGGTTTGCAAGTGTTCCGTAAATAACCATTGTAGCACCCACAATTACCAACACAAAACTTACCAACATTGATACAAGAGAACTCTTCAAAATACTTTTATACATTTCCAGAGATTCTCCAAAGTAAAATTTATGCTCCTCGTATTGCACTGAAGGGTATGCCGCATCCACCTCTATTCTTAGTTCTTCCGTTCCATAAGGTATTCCCACAACATTCCACATGGAACCCGGCGTCTTGCCCCAGATACCGCCACCCTTGGTCTGTGTATAAATTTCTTCATCATCGGCAAAAACTCTTATAAATTGATGATGAGAGAAAAAAGCCACATCTATACCATAGACCGTCATATCACTCATATCAAAATAATAATTCTGCACCGCATCACTTATCTGCTCCATTTTTATTGGAGTTCTTTCGGTAAGTGATTTCTCTTCAGACCCATCCATCGTACAATAACCGCAAATCAGGATAAGTGCAAAACCCAGAATTATCATTCCGTAATATAGCTTGCGAACAAATTCATCCATTCCGTAATCCTCCGAAGTTTTATCATGAACTTCATTTTTTATCTCTGTCTGTAAATTTTATAATTTTTCACTAAAAATGTTCTTGTAACCCTCTCCATAAATTTCTGTGGCATTTGATACAATCATAAATGCCAAAGGGTCTTCTTCCTTTACAATCTCTTCTACCTTCGGAGAAAGTGCTTTACGGCACACACACATAATCACACTCTTCTCCTTACCGCTGTAGGCACCGCTGGCATCCATATGGGTGACTCCCAAATCAAGCTCCTCTAAAAGTCTCTTGGTAATCGGTTCAAAATGATCACTAATGATATAAATAAGTTTCGCTCCATCCCGCCCATACAACACAACATCCAACACCGTTGAACTGACAAACACCGCCACGCCTGCATATAAGGCAAGTTCTATATTGTGAAACAAAATAGCAGACGCAGTCACTACCACCGCATCCATAGCCAAATACAATGCCCCTGTTTTTAAATGAGGCATCTTTAACCGAAGCAACTTAATGATAATATCAATGCCTCCGGTAGTTCCCCCTGCTTTAAACACAATCCCCACTCCTGCAGCAAGCACAGCACCTCCTACCACAGCCGCCAACACCAAATCCTCTGTAATCGGTCCGTAGGCTGACAACACATTGGTAAACAGTGAGGTCAATGCAATACAATACAAGGTCGACAAAATAAAACGCACACCAAAACGCCAGGTCCCCAACAAAAGAATCGGTATATTCAAAAGCAAAATCAGCGTGCCCGTCTCAATATTCGTGATTCGGTTCAGTATGATAGAAATACCGGTAACACCACCGGGCGCCAATGAATTCGGATCCAAAAACAGACTGATACCCACAGCATAAATGAATGCACCTACTGTCATCAACAAATAATCCAATGCTCTCCTGGCGGGAGTTTTCTTCTCAATATATTGATTTTCGCGAGCCTTCACCTTATCAGCAGCTGCTTTTACACTATTGCACTCTGAATTTTCAACATTTTCCTTATAGTCCGTTTTTATACTCATAGCCACCCTCCTGTTTCCGGTTACACTTCGGATAAAAAACAGGAAATATCTCATTTTTATCCCGGATTTTCTTCCTCATGCTATTCATTATCTTCCACTTTGTAGGATAAAATTCCATAAAAAATTTATTTTATCCCAGTCCAATCCGTAATCCGACAACAAGCGAACGATTCTGCGTTTTTAGTAGGATAAGAAACTCACATTTCCCAAATTTATCCTATGTCGTCCCAAAAGAGTAATGCCTGACACCAATATAACTTTCCAATATATAAAAGAAACCTTATAGCATTATTTTACTACAAGGTTTCCCATTTTACCACAAAATATTAATCACATATAACATTATATATTTGTACGAACTAATTTCGGACGATATCCTTCCTTTTCCAAAGCAGCTAAAATCTTCGCCTTATGCTCTGTACCGAAAGCCTCCAAAGTAATACGAAGTTCCACAGCTGCATTACGGTTGATGGATACAAACTGGTTATGCTCCAGTTTAATAACATTACCGCTCACATCTGCGATAATACCGGATACTCTGCACAGCTCACCGGGCTTATCGGGAAGCAGTACGGAAACAGTAAAGATTCTGTCTCTCATAATCAATCCCTGCTGAACCACGGAAGACATAGTAATCACATCCATATTACCGCCGCTCAAGATAGATACCACCTTTTTGTCCTTCACATTCAGATGTTTCAGAGCTGCCACGGTAAGAAGACCGGAATTCTCCACTACCATCTTGTGGTTCTCAACCATGTCAAGGAAGGTTACTACCAGTTCCTCATCTTCAACCGTAATAATATCATCCAGATTCTGCTGCAGATAAGGGAACAGCTTCGCACCGGGAGTCTTTACCGCAGTACCGTCCGCAATGGTATTGACACCGGGAAGGGTTGTCACCTCGCCCTTTTTGATGGATTCCTGCAAACAATTTGCTCCTGCGGGCTCCACACCGATTACCTTAATCTTAGGATTCAAAAGCTTTGCCAGAGTAGAAACACCGGTTGCAAGTCCGCCGCCACCGATGGGAACCAAAATATAATCCACCAAGGGAAGCTCCTTGAAAATCTCCATTGCGATAGTTCCCTGACCGGTTGCAACCGTCAGATCATCGAAAGGATGAATCATGGTGTAACCGTGCTTTTCTGCCAACTCATAAGCATGGGCACATGCCTCATCATACACATCACCATGCAGCACAACCTCTGCTCCATAGCTCTTGGTACGGTTCACCTTCATAAGAGGTGTAGTGGTAGGCATAACAACCGTTGCCTTCACACCATAACACTGTGCCGCATAAGCAACACCCTGGGCATGGTTGCCTGCAGACGCGGTAATGATACCCTTTGCACGTTCCTCATCAGTGAGTGTGCTTGTCTTGTAATATGCACCGCGCAACTTATATGCACCGGTAAACTGCATATTCTCCGGCTTTAAATACACACGATTGCCTGTCTGTTTGCTGAAGTAGTCACTGTAGACCAATTTGGTCTCAGAGGTCACTTTCTTTACAACCTCGCTGGCTTCCTCAAATTTGCCAAGTGTCAACATTTGTTCTTCCATTACTCTTCATCCTCCATCTGCACATCAAACAATGCATTTACAAACTGATCTGAATCAAATTTCTGCAAATCATCAATACTCTCGCCCACACCGATATATTTCACGGGCACATTTAGCTCTGACTGAATTGCCACCGCAATTCCACCTTTTGCCGTACCGTCCATCTTGGTCAGCACAATACCGGTGAGTTTAGCCACATCTCCGAACTCTCTTGCCTGTACCAATGCGTTCTGACCGGTTGTTCCATCCAGCACAATCAGATTCTCTCTGTGTGCATTGGGAAACTCTCTGTCAATAATACGATTCATCTTGCGAAGCTCTTCCATGAGATTTTTCTTGTTATGAAGTCGTCCTGCCGTATCAATCAAAAGTACATCCACGCCTCTTGCCTTGGCTGCACTGACTGCATCATACACCACACTGGCAGGGTCTGCACCCTCAACGCCTCCTATCATAGGCACATCCGCTCTTCTGGCCCATTCTGCAAGCTGGTCACCCGCCGCTGCACGGAAGGTATCCGCCGCCGCAATCAAAACCTTGCGGCCCTGACCTTTTAATTTACCTGCAAGTTTACCCACAGAGGTAGTCTTACCCACACCGTTCACACCGATTACCATGATGATGGACTGCTGATTCTCAAAATCATAAGCAGTCTCATCCACCTGCATCTGCTCTCGAATCCCATCAATCAGAAGCTGTTTACAGTCAGCAGGCTCCTTGATATGTTGTTCCTTAACCTGTTTCTTTAACCTTTCAATAATGGCATTGGTGGCATTTACACCCAAATCACCCATAATCAGGATTTCTTCCAGTTCCTCATAGAAGTCTTCATCAATTGAGGAAAATCCGCTGAACACATTATCAATTCCCTTGACAATATTGTCGCGGGTCTTGGACAATCCCGCTTTTAACCGGGCAAAAAAGCCCTTCTTTTCTTCACTCATAATAGTCTCCATTCCTATTAGTCGTCTAATTCCTTGTCAATCAAGTTTACACTTACAAGAGTTGACACACCCTTCTCCTGCATGGTAATACCATAGAGACGGTCCACCTGCTCCATGGTTCCTCTTCTGTGGGTAATAACAATAAACTGTGTATTCTTGGTCAGCTTATGTAAGTATTTTGCAAAACGGCCTACATTGGAATCATCCAGTGCCGCCTCAATCTCGTCCAACAGACAGAAAGGTGAAGGCTTCAGATTCTGAATCGCAAACAAAAGAGCAATAGCTGTAAGCGCCTTTTCTCCACCGGACAACTGCATCATATTCTGAAGCTTCTTGCCGGGAGGCTGGGCAACAATTCTTATGCCGGCCTCAAGAATATCTTCTTCCTCCATAAGCTCAAGTGTACCTTTACCACCGCCAAACAGCTCCTTAAATACCTTGTCAAACTCTCTGGTAATCTCGGCAAATTTCTCAGTAAACTGTTTGCGCATTGCAGTATCCAGCTCCTCGATAATCCCCTCCAAAGTCTTAGCTGCCTCAATCAGATCATCATGCTGGGTCTTCATAAAGGTATAACGCTCCATGAGGTTCTTGTAGTCCTCAATAGCGTTTACATTGACATCACCCAGACGCTTAATCTGATCCTTTATCTCAGCCACATCACGCTTCATAACAGTAAGGTCTGTCAGTTCTTCATTGCGAAGGGCTGCCGCATCACTCAGAGTAATCTCATACTCATCCCACATGTAATTAATCTTACCTGTAATAGACTCCTCTAACTTCTCTCTCTGGGCATTCAGACGATAGGATTCCTTATCCAAGGCATTCATACGCTGGGAAAGCTCTTCTCTGCTCTGGAAGAAATTCTTCTGTGTTGCACTCAGTTCCTCTCTGCGCGCCACATCCTCTTTTAACTTCTGCTCTGACTCATTCTGTGCATCATGAGACGCGGTAATAGTCTGTTCAATTGCCAGAATATTGGCCTGCTTCTCCTCAACTGCTTTCTCATTATCAGAAAGTGCCTGCAAAATCTCATCCAGTTCTGCCTGAAAACGCTCCAACTCGCCGTTGATACGGTCCACATTGGTCTGCTGGAAGTTCTGGGTCTGAAGCATTTTCTCCACCTTCAAATCCCACTCATTCACCTGAGCCGCTGCCTCAGTCTCCTGAAGACGCTTCTCCTCCACATCCTTCTGCAGTTTTACAATTTCATCCTGAGTATTCTTCTCTAAGGTCTCGCTATCTGCCAGCTCCTTGCGTACAGACTCCTTATTATTCTGAATCTCCAGAATCTGAGTCTCAATATCACGCTCTTCCAAACGAAGGCTCTGAGCGCCCTCAAGTTCTTCTTCAATACGCTCTCTTGCCTGAGCAATATTTAATCTTGCCGTATTCTGCTCGATGGATTTGCGCTGAATATCCGTCTTTAAAGCCTCCAATTCCATACGAAGCTTATTACGTCCGGACTTAGTCTCACTAATCTCATTATTGATGGAATCCACCGTATCAAGAAGCTTCTTAACACGCTTTTCCAGTTCCTCAATCTCACGGCGTCTTCCCAACAGATTACTGTTGTTCTTGAAAGCACCACCACTAATGGCACCGCCGGGCACCAAAAGCTCGCCCTCAAGAGTAACCATACGAATGCCGTAATCGAACTTCTTAGCGATTTTTACTGCGTTGTCTACATGATCAACCACCACGATACGACCCAACATAGCCTTCGCCACATTGCGATACTTATCTTCAATATCTACCAGCGCATCCGCCATACCGATAACGCCCTTTTCCTCAAGGGCCTCGGGATTTTTAAATTCCTGAGGTTTGGTAATGCTGGTAAGTGGCAGGAAAGTTGCTCGTCCCAGACGATTCTGCTTCAAATACTGAATCATCTTCTTGGCTGTATTCTCATCATCTGTAACGATATTCTGAATATTACCGCCCAATGCAGTCTCAATGGCAGTTTCATACTTCTTATCAACCTTGATGATATCCGCTACAACACCAACAATTCCCTTTTCCTTCTCCTTCTGCTCCATAACCTTCTTAACACTGCCGCCATAACCCTCATAGCGCTCAGTCAGGTTACTAAGAGCCTCCAGCTTGGACTGTTCCATGTGATACAGGGACTGGGTCTCGCGAAGCTTGGCATCCAGCTTAGTAAGGTTCTCACGAATATCTCCAAGCTTCAGATTCGCCTCAGCTTCCTGTTCATTCATCTTGGCCAGTTCACCTGTGATGGTCTCGAATTCTGCTTCCAAAGTCTTCAACTGCTCTTCTCTTGCCGCCTCGTCAGACTTGGCACGAAGGAGTCTGGAATTCAGCTCTGCCTTACGAATATTAATCTGCTCCATCATAGTATCAAAACGTCCGATTTTGGACTTGATGGTAGCACGCTGATTCAGTTCTCCGATAATAACATTTTTGCCCTGTTCAATGCGAGCATTCAAATCCTCAATATCTCTCTGGATATTTTCAAGGGTTGCCTTTACAGAATCAGCAGTCTCGGTAATCTCACGCACCTGGTCGTCAATCCCCTGCTTCTCCTCCAAAATCCCCTTCTTTTCCTGCTCACGGGTCGCAATTTCTTCCTGCAATGCAGACTTACGATTGTTCAGATGAGCCTCACTGCCCTTTGCAGAGTTAATCTGCTCCTTTAAGACATTAATCTCACCCTCCAGCTTACCGCGCAAAAGTCCGGTATCCGTCATCTGCGTTCTTGCACTCTCAATAGAAGCATCCAAAGCCTCTAATTCTTCCTGAATGCGCTCATATTCACTCTTAATGTTTTCATATTTTGCTGTAGCATCCTGCAATTCAGCACCTGTGATACTGCATTTTTCCTTTACCTCTTCCAGCTGCTGTCTGCTGCGGGCGTTTTCCAGCAAAAATACATTCACATCCAAGGTCTTTAATTCTTCTTTTTTCTTCAGATAAATCTTTGCCTTCTCAGACTGTTTCTCCAAAGGCCCCGTCTGCTTCTCAAGCTCTGCCAGAATATCAGACACACGCACCATGTTCTGCTGCTCATTCTCAAGCTTCTGCTGAGCCGCAGCCTTACGACGCTTGAACTTTACAATACCTGCCGCCTCGTCAAAAAGCTCTCTGCGCTCCTCCGGCTTACCGCTAAGAATCTTATCAATCTGACCCTGTCCAATGATGGAATAGCCTTCCTTACCGATACCGGTATCATAGAACAACTCATTGACATCCTTCAAACGGCACACACTTCCGTTGATTAGATATTCACTTTCGCCGGAACGGTAGATTCTACGAGCCACAGTGACCTCATCAAAATCAATAGCCAGCTGATGGTCTGCGTTATCCAGAGTAATTGCCACATAAGCATAGCTTAAAGGCTTTCTGGTCTCTGTTCCCGAGAAAATGACATCCTGCATACTGGAACCACGCAACTGTTTTACACGCTGCTCACCCAGTACCCAACGCACGGCATCTGCAACATTACTCTTTCCACTTCCGTTGGGACCTACAATACCTGTAATACCATTATGAAATTGAAAATTAATCTTGTTGGCAAAAGATTTAAAGCCGTGTACTTCAATGCTTTTTAAATACATATCCTTGTTCCCTCAAAAAAAGCAGTGCTTCATATGCTGCCTGTTGCTCCGCTGCCTTTTTTGTCCTTCCTAAACCTCTGCCGAGGCTTTTGCCCTCCATGATGACTGCCACCACGAAGCTCTTGCTGTGTTCCGGTCCGCATTCCTCAAGAAGCTCATAATGAAACTCCTTCTTAAGCGTCCCCTGCATCAGTTCCTGTAAATTACTCTTGCTGTCATAAAACAGCTGCTTATTCTCAATATCTGAGAGAATAAATTTCAAAATATACTCTTTGGCCTTCTCAATTCCGCCGTCCAGAAAAATAGCACCGATTACCGCTTCCATTACATCGGAAGTAATACTCTCTCTTTCTCTGCCACCGGACAATTCCTCGCCCTTACCTAAGCGAATGAATTTACCAAGTTCTATATCTCTGGCACAAAAAGCCAGCGCCGGCTCACAGACCAAAGATGCACGCATTTTCGTCAGCTCTCCCTCTGAAAGCTGTGGGTATGTATGAAACAAAAACTGACTGGACACCATCTCCAGCACTGCATCCCCCAGAAATTCCAGTCTCTCATAGTCCTCTGTTTTGTTGATTTTCTGTTCATTGGTAAAAGAGCTGTGAGTAAGTGCCTGTTTCAAAAGACCTCTGTCCTGAAAACGATACCCGATACGCTCCTCCAAATCTTCCAAATTAAGTTTTTGCATTGTTATCCTCATTCATTTAAGAATGCTTGCGCACCAACTCACATTCATGCACCACGAAAAAAGTATTCCCAAATACCGAGATTCGGGAATACTCCATCAAGCAAAGTTTAGTTCAAAGCACCCTTAATCATTTCTACTGCTTCTTCAACAGTTGTGATTTTCTCTGCCTTATCAGAGGGAATCTCAATATCAAACTCTTCCTCAATTCCCATGATAATCTGAAATACATCTAAGGAGTCAGCTCCAAGATCGTCTGTGAAGGTAGTATCGAGAGTAATCTCCTCGGTGTCTACATTCAAAACCTCTGCAATTACTTTTTTCAACTTTTCAAGTTCCATAGTTGTGTCCTTCTTTCCTGTAAATTTCCTGTTTAATAATATATATGTGCTTATGTCTGACTTTTTGTGTATCTGTGCTTAATCCTCCAGCACAATTTTCTCCTTAATCTTATCGTTGATACACTGTTCTTTGAATGTCAGGCACTGGAGAATGGAGTTCTTAATCTCAACCGCCTTACTGCTTCCGTGGGTCTTAACCACAAGACCATTCAAGCCCAAAAGAGGCGCACCACCATACTGTTCCAAATCAAATGCTTTTAAAGTCTTCTTCAAAGCAGGCTTTACCAAAAGAGCACCAATCTTACTGCGAAGAGAGGTCATCATACCATTCTTCACCTGCTTAATCAAAACAGAACCCACACCCTCATAGGTCTTCAACAACACATTTCCCACAAAGGCTTCACAGACAATTACATCCACACCACCCTTGGGAACATCTCGAGCCTCAACACTGCCCACAAAGTTAATCTCGGGACAAGCCTTCAGAAGAGGGAAAGTCTCCTTTACCAAAGCATTACCCTTCTCTTCCTCAGCGCCGATATTCAGAATACCAACCTTGGGATTCTTCACGCCCATAACATTCTCCATATACACGCTGCCCATCTTGGCAAACTGTACCAGATTATGGGGCTTGGCATCCACATTTGCTCCACAGTCAATCAGCAAAGATACACCCTCTGCTGTGGGAATCAACGGCGCAAGAGGTGCTCTGTCCACACCCTTGATACGTCCTACAATAATCTGTCCGCCTACCAGAACCGCTCCGGTACTGCCCGCAGAAACCAACGCATCGCACTCACCGTCACGCACTGCATTCATCGCCTTCACCAAAGAAGAATCCTTCTTCTTGCGAATTGCATTTACGGGTGGTTCTGACATCTCAATAATCTCCTCAGCATGTACTATCTCTACCTGCTCCGGATCATACGTATAATTCTTAAGCTCTGCCGTAATCAAAGGCTCCTTGCCATACAGGTACACCTTAATCTTCTTCTCAGCATTAATGGCTTCCACTGCGCCCTTTACTACCTCTCCGGGAGCATTGTCTCCACCCATGGCATCCACTGCCACTTTAACCATTTCAGCCATCTTTTCTTCCTTTCCGTCCGGTGAAGAATTTCTATTCTTACGCTATATCCTCACACTCTTTTTCTACTATACTAAACCCATTTACAAAAATCAAGTAGAAAATATAAATCACAGAAAACACACTTTCCTTATGGAAAACTCATTCCAGAGATATTTCGCTGAGGGCACTACCCCTGAGACATCGATGTCCGCCAGAGCCTTTATACATCATGGCACAAACATCCGCCGGAGTCTCTTTGCATATACTGGGGGCATATAGAAAAAAATCCGGCTCTCATACCCCATTTTCTCCATTATTATCATTATATCGCATATAACTTCTATATTTTTAACAGTTTGTTGTGTTTTTGTCATTATATTGATTGTTTAAATACGCAAATTCGCATTTTCGGGGTATTACAGAACATTTTTTCTGTATATGCCCCTACGACGATGCAACTCTCTATCCCTAATATATTCAAACTATAATTACAAATACAAAAGCCCTGCGAGGCCCAGGTCCATATAACCTGAGCCCATACAGGGCTTTTGCCATTTATATATATGATTTAGTAGGAGGAAATAAGCAAACTCATTTCATTACCAGCTGATTACAGCCACCAGAACCACAAGCTTCTTGCGCCAACGCTGAACTTCACGGTCTTAGTGCCTCCGTACTCACCACAGCCTCTGATGGTTACGGTTGCAGTACCTTTCTTCACGTTGTCCTTGTAGCTTCCGGGCACAATCTCGAAGTCCTTGCCATATACAAGACTCTCGCCACCGATAGTCACCTTGCTGGAACCGTCCTCATTTACAAAGTCTGCCGCGGTCAGCTCCACTGCCTTGCCGGTGTACTTCTTCTGAATACCTGCTACCTTTACCTTGGCAAAGTCCTTCGCAGTGATGCGATAGGTTGTAGCCAGCAGCTTACCTTCTGCATCCTCGTAAGCCCCCAGTCCGGTAACGGATACGGTGATGACACTTCCCACAGGAGCAGTATCCTCCTTGGTCAGGGTCACAGTCTCACCCTTTTCGTTTACCATGGTGTAAACAGGTGCGCTATAATCTGTACCCTCTTTCAACACCGTGCCATCAGCATCGGTAATCACTACCTTGCTGATATAGCCGCCCTTCTTATCAGATACAGCCTTGTCTGCAACACTCATGGTTACTGCCACATCTGTATCAGCAAGACTTCTGCCTGTAATGGTATAAGTACGACTTACACTACCTGCAAAGTTGCCCTTACCCTTGATGGTAACAGCAGGTGCCTTCTTGGCATCATAACCGTTCTCTCCTGCCTTGGCAGTATAAACAGCTTTGTTGTTCTTATAAGTCACGGTGTAATCTCTGCCCTCAGTTAATTTCTTGCCATTAAATACAAGGTTCAGAGAAGGCTTTGCACCGCCCTTTACATACTTGGCTGTCAGCTGACCATCCTTAGCAGTAACGATATCGGCCATATCTGCCGCTGTAATCTTAAAGGATTTCTTGATGGTGCCGGTGTACCTGCCCATACCTGTGATGGTAACCGTAGCAGTACCTACATTCGTATTCTTGGAGTAAGCCACCTTATAGTCAGTACCTTCTGTCAGAATAACATCCTGCACTGCTCCTGTGGCTACATCCTTAACAGACGCAGTTATCTTCAGCGCCAGTTTCTGCGCACTTCCGCTATAAACACGATTCTCAACACCCTCTACTGTTGCCTTAGCGATGGATGTACCGTTCACCTTAAAGGTTGCCTTCTTAAAGCCTGCAAATCCGCTTTCTTCGATCGCTTTCACGGTCACGGTTGCCGTACCTACTGCCTTGTTGTTGGCATATTCTACCGTGTAGTGAACGCCCTTTTTCAAAGTCTCTTTCTTGCCGTTTATCTTCGCAGTCACAACCAGCTCGGTATCGTCAAGTTCCACTGCGTTCACACCATCAAACTCCTGTGCAGGAATCTTAGCGATACTTGCCTTGGCAAGACTGGTGCCCTTGGCTGCCACAATCAGATTCACAGCTCTGCTTCCGGTATAATTGCCCTTACCTGTGATAACAACGGGATAAATGCCCGGCTCCTTGTATGCAACAGCAGAAAGAGTTGCATCCTCCAATGCAGGATAAGTCACCGTAAAGTCATTCTTACCCAGTTTCTTACCATTTACCTTAATCACTGGAGACTTCTTCTGCACCTTGCCATTTGCCTCAACCAGAATATCGTCGGCCTCAATACTTGTATCTGTCAGATTAGCGATATCTCTGGGCTGAATGGTAAAGTATACAGTCAGCTTCTGGTCATAATTGCCCTTACCCTTGATAATCATGGTGGGAGCCTTCTTGGCGTTGAAGCCTTCCTCTCCCTCCTTCAGGGTGTAAGCATTCTTGTTATTCTTGTAAGAAATGGTATAGTCGCGTCCCTTTTCCAGACAAAGCTCTCCATTACCATCCCAAACCTCCGGCTCAGGCTTAATGGCCTTGCCGGTATACTTCTCTGTGCTCACAGCTTTCACAAAGAAACCGTCTCTGGAAGCATCATCCCATGCCAGTACCTGAATGGTAATAGTCTTCGTCTCGGCCGCCTCATAATTGGCAGACTCTGCCATATTCAGGGAAACCTTCACGCTGCCGCTACCCGCAACAGTCACCACACCATCCTTGGATACGGTAACGATTTCAGATGCCGCTTTCGCTTTACCCTCTGCATCCACACCGTCAGACACACTGTACACCAGTGCAGACTCACCTACCGTTGTAATGTCGCCTGCAATGGAGAAGGCAGGGTCATTGTAAATCCTTGTGTAGGAATCGTACTTCGTTGTGATAACTGCTTTCGCCTTGGAAATGGTTACCTGTGTAGAAACCGCCTCCGTGGGCTGGGTCAAAACATAATTGTCTGCATCAGCGCCTGTTAAAGTAAGTTCCGGCAAAGTCACAGATGTATATTCACCTGCTACCTTATCACTTAAAGTACCGGTAAGCTTCTCTACATTTACCGCAACCTCATCTCCAGCCACCACACCATTCAAGGTCACACCGGTAATCTGTACTGTATTGGTGCCATCATATACTCTGCCCTGTACAGAAACTCCGGCAACAATCAGTTCCGCCTTTGTTACTGTAACAATAATCTCACAAAATGCACCTGCATAAACATCTGATTCTTCCGCTATAATCTTCACCTTAGCGGTTCCTGCATTTGCAATGTTAACCTTACCGTCTGCATCTACAGTAATCACATCACCATTCTCAACAGAATCCTCCATCACGGTATAAGTAAGGGGAGTTTTCGCTCCTACAACACTGATATCGGTGCCATTACCGCCATAGGTCAGAGTAACATTCTCTGCACTGATTTCCTGCACCAGCTTATCTGTTCTGCTGATTGTAAGGGTATAGATTGCCGTTTCATAATGCTCCATTTCCACTTCCACTTTTATGGTTGCGGAATCGCTCTCATTGTAGCTGTCAAGAGCTTTCACATCATAGGTAACGGTACCGTCAGCTACTGACACATTTGCAAGCATCTCGCTGTCATCTTCTACGGAAGATATGCGATAGGTTGCTTTGCCACAATCTCCGGGAATGCCTTTAATCGTTACGTTTTCGCCTGTCTTACTTTGTGCATAAATATAGGTCATGCTGGCATTTGCTAAAGTCGGTGCAGTCGCCTTGTTCACCGTTACAGCAATGGTTTTATCCACCGCAGCATAATAATTAGTGCTTTCTGCCATGGACACTGTAAGGGTTGCCTGACCTATACCTTTTATGGTAACAATACCATTGGTATCTACAGTTGCAACATCCTCATCACTTGATGAATAGGTCAAAGCTGCATCAGCATCACTGTTATTGTGTGAGACATCAAGCTTAAAGTTCTCATCCCCCCACAACTTAGCATAGGAAGCCGTACCAACCGTAATGGTGGGAGTATGTTTATCGTACACCGCAACCAGTGTTACATCTTCACTCGGAACGAAAGTATAGGTAAGTTCTGTGGACAGAGCGGTTCTGCCTTCTTTAATCTGATATGCCTCATTCATATCTGAAGGCAGATACCAGCCTACAAATTCCAACTTATCCTGTGCCGTTACGGTTATGCTCTCCCCTGATTTGACATAACCATTCACCGGATTCATGGAAATATCTGCTACAGAAGTACCTTTGCCAAGGAGCTTTGATGACGCTGCTACCTTGTAGGCAAATCTTGCCTGGCAGGCATCACACACTCCATCCAAAGCCTCATCCACATGAGGTTCATTCTTATTCTCATTGCTATATCCGGCTGGTGTTGTTCCATCACACTTGAATACAGAATATACTATACCATGTTTGCTATCAAGCACAGGATATGTATCTGTTAACAATTTCTGATACCAAGTCACATTTTCGCTTGAAGAACCGTTTAAGAGATATGCAACCTCACCGCTTGCAAACGCTTCTGCTGTCTTTGATGTTGCTACTGTATCTGATACTGTGGCATCTGTATAATAATAGCAATTAACAGGAGTATTACCGCTTTCAACAACTGCATATATATTCGGAGAATTGCTAAATCTACATCCATAACTGAAACAGTTGCTTACTGTACCACTATTATCCTCTACAACAGCACCTATTGCATAAGTGCTACTATTTGCAGCACCATATCTTCTCTGCAAGAAACAATTCACTGCTCCGCAATCCGTAACAGTTCCGGTATTTGTTCCTGCTATAGCCGCAAGACCATGACTTTGTCCAAGCATTATTGATGAATCTTTCACAATACACTTTGAAATTGTACCATTGTTTACAGCTGCAATTGCACCTGCACTGTGAGCAGACCACAATTGTGCTCCTGATATTGTAAGATTGGTAACTGTACCTCCTACTGACAATGTCTGGAACAATCCACATCTGCTTCCATCTGCAATATCGTCATCTCCGTCGCTTTCATCTGCACACAAATATAAAATCGTATGTCCATTACCATCTAATGTACCTGCAAAGCTACTCATAGTCGTCCAGTCGATATCTTTCATATCAATATCCGCTGTAAGCATTGCGTTGATAGTAGTCTTTCCTTCATTTACCTGCTGGGCAAACCACATCAAATTACCGGCATTTGCAATATGATAATATTCATCTACACGTTCTGGTTCATCATAGGAACCACAATGGTCACAAATTCCATTGTTATCTGCATCTGTACAGGTAATGGTCAGTGTCATGGTATCTTCTACTGCATTATAATTATCAGTTGCAGACACATTTACCTTTACATCATATATTCCGCATGCAGTAGGAAGTCCGGTGGTATACTCTGCATCACCCTGTGCTTTATATGAGTATGTCAGCTCCACTTCCGGATTATCATTTCCAAAAAATTCAAGTGTAGGTGCCGTAATAACTGCTTCCTCACCGGTACTCGCAACAGACTGGTCATCCCATGTAATGGCTGCGTCTGCCTTCGTAATCTCAAAAGTACCGATTTCAAGACCTACAATATCAGTATAGTTATCACCCTCTGCCACATCAATTTTTACAGTATATGTGCCAACATTTATAGGCGCAACCTCTGTATCGTCCTGATAATACTTGACGTTGGTGATTTCACCCATACCTGTTATGTTATCTGCTATTGTAACATCTGCTGACTTTACATTCCCGTCATAGACAAGGTTTTTAGGGGCTGTATATGTGAACATTTCTGCTGTTGACGTTGCCTTTGTAATTTTAAACTGACAACTTGCTGTTGCAGTTGAGTCATCCTCATTTACAATCGTAAGATTTGCAGTGTAAACACCTACATTTATAGCCCCATCAACTTCCGTTCCCGTACTGTCCTTATATACGATTAATGAGCTGTAATCCGTTGTGTCAACATTATTTTCGACAGTTGCCACTACCGCTATGCCGTCATAGTTCTTATCGGATGCAGAAATTACGATTGTTTTTGCTGCTCCGTTTAAAGGACAATCAGCCGCACCACAAACCGCTGTGATTGTATCGTCGTTTGCAGTATAAGTCCATTCGTGTGTATGCACAGTAATGCCACATACATCACATTTACCATCAACAGGATTTTCATCTGTATGCGGTTCATTCTCATTGATATTACGATAAACCGGTGTTGTTCCATTGCACTTGAATACAGAATATACCTTATCATGTTCGCTATCCAGCACAGGATAGGTATCTGTTTCCAATGTCTGATACCAAGTCACATTTCCGCTTGAAGAACCATTTAAGAGATATGTAATCTCACCGCTTGCAAAGGCAGCATCGTCCATTACTGCACAACTTGTAATGGTTGCATTTCCACTCTGCGAGCTTACTACTCGTGTATCATTGGTATAGCAATTTGACACAGTACCACCAGATGTACCATCATCTTTCTGACAGTCACCAACTACACCGCCCCAGCGGTCTCCATGTCCTGTAATGCTTTCATCAATCGAAGAACTAATCGCATAGCAGTTACTGATTGTACCGCCGTAATTACATCCTGCAATACCACCTGCAATATTGCCATTAGTTTTAACGGTATGTCCTACGGAATAACAATTTGTGATAGTACCGCCTGTCAATACCTGACCAGCAATAGAGCCGGCTCTTGCATCAGGTGCACTACCCATAGTATAGGTGTAATTCACCATACCGAGGTTTTCAACTGTACCGCTTACCGTACCAAAAAGTCCATACGAATATGTACCACCCGATATGCCTGTTACGGTAAGATTTGAAATAGTATGACCGTTACCGTCAAATGTTCCGCTGTATCCTGTGTCGGTTGCTGCGGTATCGTGGAAAGATACTGTTTGACAAATCGGCGTCCAAGCCACACCTGTCATATCAATATCTGCGTCTAATACTGCGTCTGCGTCTTTGTTTCCCAATTCGACATACTGTGCGAAAGCTACAAGCTGTTCTGCTGTCTTAATATGGAATACTCCATTTTCATCCATACCGCAATATGTACAAACTCCATTTTCATAATTATGAGAAAGTGCTATACCTTCTGTTATTTCGCACTGAGTACAATGCTTTGGTGAAAAGCAAGTAGCGTCTACCCAGTTATGTTCCTGATAAAATGTGCCATCTACATTACAAATATAAGTATTGCCACCTGCTGTAACAGATGTCGGCATAGTATCGGCTGGTAAATACAAATACAACTTATCACCAATTGTCACTACATCTTTGCTACCATAGGTACTACCATCTATCACAATATTTGTTACAGAAGTTTTATCAGAAACACCATCCAACGTAATTTCTATAAGTGAAATATCATTTCCGGCTGAGTCTTTCAAGGTACCAGAAGAACCCGAACCATTTCCTTTTCCAATCGCTTCTGCGCCATCACCAGCTATAGCTTGTACATTTCCGCCAGTGATTACAACGTTTCCGCCGTCTCCATTATTATGTCCGCCTCCAATACCTGCTCCATGGCGAGTGCCCTGACCCACACCATTTGCAATAACAGTCCCTCCCGTTATTGTAACTTTACCTCCGTTGCGGCTCCATCCATATCCGGCACCAATACCAGCGCCACCATTTGCTGAAGATGCGTTAACATACCCTCCGGTTATAGTAACACTGCCATTACTTCCGCCATAACCGCCTCCTATGCCGGCACCACCTACATCCGATTGATAAGGGGATTTTGCAGTTATTGTACCACCGTGAATCTCTACATCGCCACTATTTTCCTCATGATTGCCACCAATGCCTGCAGCCCGATGACCACCTGTTGCATTCAGACTTCCTGTTGATTCATCTGTGATAACAAGTTTTGCGCCTGACGGTACATGCAATGCTGCTTTTTTATCCGCAGAAGTTAATGTATTCTCTCCCAACAAAGTAAGGTTCAGGGTAGCACCACTTTGAATATCAATCGGTGTATTTGAGGAACTGATAGAAACATTTGAAAGTATTACATTTGCAGTAGTACCTTCCGAAATTGTAATCGTATTGCTATCAGTAGTGCCTATGATGGTAATATACTCATCCATCGGATACTCTTTAGCCTCTACCAATCCACCTCCGGTTATGGTTACTGTATTCTCGTCCTTCTTGGAAATAGTAATACTTCCATTAGCAACACTGATTTCATCTGTTTCATAAAATTCAATAGTATATTCTTTATGATAATCTTCACCATAAGCCTGACCATTTCTTACCGTTGCTCTGATCACTGCTGTTCCTGCAGAGGTTGCCTTAATAACATTATCTGTAATTGTAGCACCTGTTCCGTTTGCATTTACTACAGACCATTCAACCGTCTTATAGGTTGCATCATTGTTTGTTACTGCATAGCCCTCCAGATTGTAGTTGATACCTACAGAAATGCGAGATGGTATAGTTTCTATATCGCTTACAGGTGTATATGCTACAACTATTTCATATGTTTTAGAGAATGTATAATCATATGTATCCTTAGCTGTAACAGTTACTTGAATTGTTCCTGCCCCATACGCAGTCAGAACATTTCCGTCTAATACAGCATCTGTACCACCATCGTCTAGAATTGCGTAAGTAACTGTTGTGTTAAACCATTCATCAACCATCCCGGCAGAAAGGGTAAAAGGTTCATTTGCTTTTATCTCCGTTGGCATGTTGGTAAAGTCTGTAACACCTTTCGGTTCGCTTTCAGGTTCAAATTCACCAGCTTCGGCAGAATACTTTGCATAATATACGTCTCCATCCATATCTACCTTGATTTCACCTGCAGGAACATATATATATGTTTTACCATCAACTACCTCTGTCTGGGCAGGGTATTCTTCGCCATCTTTATATACTGTAATCGAACTTGCTGTATCATTGATACATATTGCATTTCGTACAACAGTTCCATTTCCTGTTACAGTAACGTTTAGAGGAGCATAGGTATTTATAGTACCATTATTCACAATAGTACCGTTATTTGTTAATGTAGCTCCCGATTCAATCTGGAATACTTCTCCCTCTCCCACTGTTACCGTTTTTCCTTCCGGAATAATTGCATCCCCATGAGCAACCCAACCGGAATCTGTTTTTGTAACGTAACCTGTCAATTCCTGATTCATCGGAACTATCTGCTCGGAAAAAACCCAAGAATTTCCATAATGCGCAGCTTTTTCAACACATCCACAACTTCCACCGGATATGTTTACATTCACATTTGTTCTGTCATTTCCGCTTCCATAAATATAATATCCTATTACAATAGAGCCAACAGAACCACCTGTCATTTCGATATTCACATCACCCGACAAAGCATTATATGTCTCACCATTACTATAAATTTTGTACTCGCTCAAATCATCACCAGCTGCACCGTTTGGATTTACATACACCTGATTGCCATTATTATCATAATAATAAACAGCCGTAGTACCAGAATTTGTTCCATCTACAATATATGTGTCATAACCATCCATATATATATCAGTCCCATTAAGGTTCACCTTCGGAGTATACATTATACCATCAGCCTTTGCATATAAAGTGTACCCCTTGTCAAGGACATTTTAAGAAGAAGGGATTTTGATTTTTGTACCAGTAGCTGATTATACCTTTTGATTCAATTACCTTCTTCATTATCCTCATCTACTGAAGGGATTACTCC
>SVFL01000073.1 GCA_015056885.1 Lachnospiraceae bacterium | reverse complement strand
TCCGTGAACATGATGGAACATGTGATAGATTAGAAGCAACTTATAATACAACAACAGGAAAACTGGAATTTGCTACCGATAAGTTTTCTACCTATGCAATCATTTGTACAGATGCACAAACTTCCGGCGGTGAAGGTAATGGTGGCGGTGGTGATGATGTGACGGATGATAAAGGTGAGGACGAATCTACCGGTACAGCGGATGGAGAGGACGTTCCTTCCGGTACAGAAGATGGTGACGATGTGAGTGATGGAGATGATGCAGGAGATGGAGACGATGCGGATGTTGTAAGAGTTCTTACAATCAATCCTATCCCCGATCAGAAATATACCGGTAAGGCTCTCAAGCCGGAGGTGGTTGTTACATATGGCAGAGAGGTTTTGCAGCTGGGCAGAGATTACACGGTATCCTATAAGAACAATACCAATGCGGCCAAGGCAGATGATGTCAAGGCTCCTGTAGCGATTGTGAAGGGTAAGGGGAATTTTGAAGGTACTGTTACGCTGGCGTTCAATATTCTTGCAAAGGAAATGACGGAGGAGAATACCTCTGTTTCAGAGATGGTTTTTAATGAAAACGGCAAAGTACAGGCTGTGAAACCTACTGTTACTGTATCCGGTAAGAAGCTGGCAGCAGGAAAGGATTATTTGGTAGATTATCCGGACAAGGCGGATGGTGCTTACAAGAACGCAGGAACTTATAATGTTGTAATCCGAGGTACAGGCAACTATCAGGGGAGTATTGCCACCACAATGACCATTTTGGGTGAGAACCAGATTATGGCATCAAAGCTTAAGGTAGACAAGATTGCAGCAGTTGATTATGTGGAAGGAGCTCCTGCAACTCCCACTCCTGAGGTTTCTTACAAAGGAACTAAGCTCGAACTTGGTAAGGATTATAGCATTAGCTATGTGAATAATGACAGAGCGGGTAAGGCAACCTTGATTATCACAGGTTTGAAGAATGTGAATGGCACTTATGTTGCAGGTTCTGTAAAGAAGACCTTCACCATCAAGGGAATTGCTTTAAAGAAGGCGAAAGCAGAGTATAACGACAAGGTTCTTTACACCGGTTCAGCGGTATGTCCTGAGATAAAATTGACTGTGGGTACTTTAACCTTGCGTCCCGGTATTGATTACGCAGTAGAGTACACCAAGAATGTCAATGTGGGTAAGGGAACCATTATTCTTACCGGTATGGGTGGATACACCGGAACGGTGAAGAAGACTTTTACCATTCAGGCAGATGCAACTGTAGCAGATAAGCTGAATGTAAGTTTTACCGGTGGTAAGGCGGAGGCAGCTTTTGAGGCAAAGGGGGCTAAGCCTGCGGTTAAGGTGATGCTTGGAAATACCGTGTTGAAGCTTGGCAAGGATTATACCGTATCCTACAAGAATAACAAAAAGCTGGCAGCAGCGGATGCAGCCAAGGCACCTACTGTGGTTATCAAGGGCAAAGGAAATTACAAATTTACCAAGAATGTGCCCTTCTCTATTGTGGAGAAATATCTGACCGATGCAGATATCAGCGTAGAGTCTGCAGATAAGTTTGTGGGTGGCAAGAAGGGTTACATCAGTGCTCCTGTTGTGAAAGACGGAAATGGCAAGAAGCTGAAGGCAAACAAGGATTATAAGGTAGTTGGTTATACTGTAGGTGAAACTTCCTTTGACGGCTCAGGCGATGTGGCTGCCGGTACCGTAGTTACCGTGACGGTAGAGGGGATGGGGAATTACAAGGGTCAGACCAATACCACCTATCGCATTGCCAATAGTGATATTTCCAAGGTGAAGGTGAATAAGCCTCAGCTTGAATACAACGGCGGCAAGGTGAAGTTTACGGAAGAAATGCTTGTAGAGGGCAAACTGGAACTTACGGATAAGTCTACCGGTAAGAAACTGGTTTATGGTACAGATTTCATTGTTGTTGGTTACAAGAACAATACCAAAAAGGGCACTGCCACAGTGACTGTTCAGGGTATTGGCGAGTACGGCGGAACCAAGAATGTGAAGTTTGGTATTGTAAGTAAGAAATTGAAGTAAATAGTTCAATTAATAATCGAATTAAATAATTGTGCGATGGCGGCTGTCCATGAATGTTTCCTGATATTGGGGTGTTCATGGGCGGCTTTTGCTTTATAGGGAAGAAATTTAATTATATGTTGGGGAGAATGTGGCGGAAGGAAGGTGGTTCCCCCGACTGTAGAGTGTGAGAAGGCCTGCAGGTCGGAGAAAATATAGCGGAGGGAAGGTGGTTTCCCCGACTGTAGAGTGCGAGAAGGTCTGTAGGTAGGGGAAAATATGGCGGAGGGAAGGTGGTTTCCCCGACTGTAGAGTGCGAGAAGGTCTGTAGGTAGGGGAAAATATGGCGGAGGGAAGGTGGTTTCCCCGACTGTAGAGTGTGAGAAGGTTTGTAGGTCGGGGAAAATATGGCGGAGGGAAGATGATTCCCCCGACTGTAGAAAGCGAGAAGGTCTGTAGGTAGGGGGAAATGTGATAGAGGGAAGGAGCACTCCCCGACTGGAGAGAGGTAGTAGGCCCATAGGTCGGAGAAATGTTGTGAAGGGAAGGTTTGTTATGAAGTAAAACGAGTGGTAGAAAATACCAGACAATTGTTGTAAAATAGCGAGTAAGGAAGTGTGAAACGGTTGAGAGAGGGAATTGTGATGCACCTTTTAAACTATGATTTTTATGATTTATATGCATTGATAATATTCTTTCGGGCAGACACAGATAAGGTTTCTCAATACACAAAGGCGTTGGAGCAGATTGTTTCCTATATGACAGAGCCGGCATCAGGAAATGTTTTGGAGTTCAATACCGTCAGAAAGATTCTAAGGTCGCACGTCAACGAAGCGGAGGAGGGCTTATCATGGATTTGGGCGGAAAATGTGTATACAGGCAATATTCTCATTATAAAAAATGAAAAGTACTATAACATTCTTACAGCGATTTTTCAGGAGATGATTCAATGTGCCCGGGACAAACAAAGATTGTGGCAACTGTGTGATGCTACGCATAATATTCCGACATTGCTGGTAGCTTGTAAGAAACCGAAAAAGATAATTAAATCAATGGTTAGGTTTTATCGGAAAGATTATAATAAGTACTTTCTGGTAGAAGAATTAAAGGGGATGTAATGCAATGGCAAGATACAAAATGAAAAGCAAGTGGCAGGAACAAAAGGAACAAAAGCTGGCTGCTGTAGGGATTTCTAAATTCGCATTTGGCTTAGGATTAATAATCAGCATTGGGTTGACCATATATTGTTGTGCAACAGTTGGATTTGTGGAGTATCGGGAAGCAACTGCCACGATTATAACGTTGGACGAATGGAATGATTATTATGATTTTTTTAGTCCTAGAAGAGGGGAGTCGCAGGTAGGGCATCATTATACCTATCGTTATATGTGTGAATTTATTGATGACGAAGGAACTACCAGATATGGAATTTACTCTGATTCGGAAAAATTTCTATTATGGGAAGATGTGGAGTATCAGGATGGCGTGGACTATGAGAGCGGAGATCGGGTGACTATTTATTATCCTTCTGATTTTCAGGATGGTGATTGGGGTGAAAGTAGAAATCCAAAGAAAATAGCGCGGACATTACTCTTTATCTTTTGGGGAGCAACTGCTGTGGGTTACCTGAGCTGGAGAAGTGATAAGCAGGAATATGACAGATTGTATAAGAGAAAGAGATAAATATAAGTATGTTAAAAATTTATTCTATTTGACCTTATGTATGGGATGGCTATATAATAGTTTGTGTGAAACAAATGAAACAGTAGGAGGAGATTTTTATGGTTTTGGATATGTTTAAGCTGGATGGTAAGGTAGCTATCGTTACTGGTGCAAACACCGGTCTTGGACAGGGTATGTGTGTAGGTCTTGCAGAGGCTGGCGCTAAGGTTGTTGGTGTTGCAAGAAGATCCTGTGAAGAGACAGAGGCTATGATTAAGGAAATCGGTGGTGAGTTCACAACCGTTATCGCAGACCTTTCCTCAACAGATGTTATTGATACAGTTATTTCTGAGGCATTGAAGGCTTACGGCAGAATTGATATTTTGGTAAACAATGCAGGTATTATTAAGAGAGAGGATGCTATCGAGTACTCCATGGAGGACTGGGATGCAGTATGTGCAGTTAACCAGAAGGAAGTATTCTTCCTGTGTCAGGCAGCTGCTAAGCAGTTTATCAAACAAGGTGAGGGCGGTAAGATTATCAATGTAGCTTCCATGCTTTCCTATCAGGGTGGTATTCGTGTACCGGCTTACACTGCTAGTAAGAGTGCTGTTCTTGGTCTTACCAGAGCACTTGCAAATGAGTGGGCAAAGTACGATATTCAGGTAAATGCAATCGCTCCCGGTTACATGGTAACCAACAACACTGCACAGCTTCGTAACGACGAGGATCGTAGTGCTGATATTCTGAACCGTATCCCTGCAGGCAGATGGGGAACTCCCGAGGATATGAAGGGTGCAATTGTATGGCTTGCTTCCGCAGCATCTGATTATGTAAACGGATTTACTGTAGCTGTTGACGGTGGATGGTTGGCAAGATAAAAGCAGCTGGAAGAAATCTGATTCGAAACAAACATAATAGGGCGGATAAAAGAGCGCCCGTTGATGTAAATGGTGATGTGTTAAAATAAGGTGTAAAGTCTTGATAAATTAATAAAAGACTTTACACCTTGTTTTATGTTTCAAGTTAGAGTTCATTCTACATATTCGTAATCATCGGTATTAACTCCAAGAGTATGCAGTTTGTTTTTTTGAATTTTCAGCTGATATTCAAGCTCGGGATTGGTTTCTTTTTGATGTTTTTTGATTCTGATGAGATTGGTGTAGTAATTTATTTCATAGTTTATCATTTCTTGTGTATTCATATTATCCTCCATATTCTCACCACCCTTTCGAATATATTTGATATAATTATAGGCTGTGTTGTTGAAGATGTAAAGTCCTTAATCAAGTTGTCAAGGTTCGGATTTGTATGGAATAGTAATAGAATTATTTTGACTGATATGGTGATTGGAGTTCAGAAATATAAGTGAACTATGAATTGCTCACGCTATGATGGTTTCAAGTATATATCTAACAATTAGAAAATGCAAGCCATAATTTTAATTGACGCATTTTGCATCAAGCCATAAAATAGATATCAGGACAGGTATTTGAAAAAAATTAATAATATATGAAGTCACAGGAGGAACCCCAATGAGTAAAATCGTATTTTTCTGCATCCCGGCCCATGGTCACACCAACCCGACTCTTGGAGTGGTGCGGGAATTAATCGCAAGAGGCCATGAGGTCTGGTATTACTCTTATAAAAGCATGCAGGAGAAAATAGAGGCCACCGGGGCGAAATTTGTGGCATGTGACGATTATGACTTGGAGCAGAAACTGGACCCCAAGGATGCGGCGAGAGTTGGCAAGGATTTGGCATTTTCCACGCAGCTTTTGGTGGATACCACACTGGCGTTGGATGATATGGTGATGGAGCATATGAAGGAGCTTGAGCCGGATTGTATTGTGGCGGATTCCATGGCAGTCTGGGGCAAGGCGGTTGCGTTGAAGCTGGGGATTCCTTTTGTTTCTTCCACAACTACTTTTGCATTTAATCAGCATTCAGCTAAAATCTTAAAGCAAAGTCTGGGGGAATTGTTCTCTATGATTTTCTCCATGCCTAAGATTAACAAGAATGTGAAACGTTTGCAGGACAAGGGCTATCCCATTAAGAGTGTGTTGGATATCATTCAGAATGATAATAACACTCATACGGTCGTGTACACTTCTCCGGAGTTTCAGCCCTGCGCGGAGACTTTTTCGGACAAGTATATGTTTGTGGGACCTTCCGTGAGACCGGCTGAGGAGCAGATTAAAAAGACAAAAGAAAAATTGATTTATATCTCCATGGGTACGGTTAATAACGATATGGTGAAGTTCTACAAGAATTGCATTGAGGCGCTTAAAGGTACGGATTATCAGGTGATTCTGTCTGTGGGAAATCTGGTGGATATGGCGGAATTTCAGGATTTGCCGGAAAATATTAGGGTTTACAGTCATGTGGACCAGATTGCAGTTTTGCAGCAAGCTGATGTGTTTTTGTCTCACTGTGGCATGAATAGTGTGAATGAAAGCCTGTATTATGAGGTGCCTTTGGTGACAAATCCCCAGACCTCAGAGCAGGGAGGTGTGGCTGCCAGAGTGGAGCAAATGGGAGCCGGTATACGGTTGCTAAAAAGTACACCGGAAGCAATTCGTGAGTCAATAGAAAAGGTACTGGCTGATGATAGCTATCGGCAGAAGGCAGTGGCGATTGCGCAAGGATTTAAGAAATGCAGTGGTGCAAAAGGGGCTGCGGATAAGATTTTGCAGGTATGTAAGGGACAGTAAGCTATTCCCAGACCAAAACAAACGAATGGGGACTTAAATAAAACAGTGGATAAACGGAGGGATTTCATGATTTATAAAGATTTTCAAGGAAAGAAGTTATCGGCACTTGGATTGGGAGCCATGCGTCTTCCTGTTGTTGACGAGGATAATTCCCGGATTGATATGGATGCTGTTCGCGAAATGGTGGCCTATGCCATGGAGAAAGGTATCAATTACTATGACACGGCATGGGGATATCATGGAGGAAATTCAGAGCTTGCCATGGGTGAGGTGTTAAGTGAGTATCCGAGAGAAAGTTTTTATCTGGCGTCAAAGTTCCCGGGATATGATGTAAGCACATTGAGTCGTGTGGAGGAAATTTTCGAGAAGCAGTTGGAAAAGTGTCGGGTTGAGTATTTTGATTTTTATTTATTCCATAATGTGTGTGAGAAAAATATTGATGGTTACCTGGACCCGAAGTATGGCATTTTTGATTATCTGATAGAGCAAAAAAGAAATGGAAGGATTAAGCATCTTGGCTTTTCTACTCATGGAAGTTTTGCAACCATGGAACGTTTTCTGAAGGCATATGGAGAGCATATGGAGTTTGGTCAGATTCAGTTGAACTGGCTTGATTATGAATTTCAGAAGGCGAAAGAAAAGGTGGAAATGCTAAAGGCTTATAATATCCCGGTTTGGGTTATGGAGCCTGTCCAAGGCGGCAAATTGGCAGTTCTGAGTCCTGAGCAGGAGGAAATATTAGCTGGTTATCGAGATGAGAAGGCTCCAGCGTGGGCATTCCGTTTTTTACAGACGATTCCGGAGGTGACGGTTACTTTGTCCGGTATGTCCAATATGGAGCAGCTTAAGGAGAATATTAATACTTATTCAGAGGATAAGCCCTTGATGGAAAAAGAGTGGACGGTATTACAGGAGTTTGCAGAGGATATGATTTGCAAGACGGCACTGCCTTGTACCTCATGTAAATATTGTATTACGCATTGTCCGAAAGGAATTGCTATTCCACAAGTCATCGAGTTGTATAATAAGATGCATACAAAGGAACCCGGGTTTAATCTGGCAGCAGCATTGGCAGATATTCCAAAGGATAAGCGCCCGTCGGAATGTGTAGGATGCAAAAGCTGTGAGCAGGTTTGTCCCCAGCAGATTAAAATTGCAGATATGATGGGAAGTATATGCAAAAATATGTGAGAAAGACATAATGCGTTGACAAAATATATTGTCGATATGGTTGAAATATTCTGAAAACTTGTGTATAATAATTTCTGTAGTGTAAACGAATCAGAGAGGTTATACATATGAGTGCAAATCAAAAAGAAACCAGGAAAATGATGTCTCATGAGACCATATATAAAATTATGCAGTGGCTGCCAATAGTGGTATCTGCAGCATTTTTTGTGAAAAATCTGGTAGCAGGGAACACAACAGCAATGATTACCATAGGTCTTTGCCTTGCTGTTTTTGGGATATTGCTGATTGTAATGAAGATGCAGAATGTACGGCTGTATGTGAGAGAGTATGTATTGGCAGTAGCACTTCCAATATTGGTTTGTATGATATCGTTGAATAGCGGAGCTTCTTACAGTGATGATTTTTCCTTGTATCTTGCGGTGATTGCATTGACAGGTATGTTTTTGGAGCCTGCTTTTACAAGGGCACAGTTTATTTTGGTGGATATATGTCTGGTGATCATGTATCTGGTGCATCCGGAGAAGGCGGAGAGTCTGGGACAGTATATCCTTTGCGCAGTGGTATTTACCTTGGCGGCAGTATTGTTCTATCTGGTAATTAAGCGAGGAAGGGCTTTTATTGAGGTGAGCGAGGAGCGCGCCAAAGAGTCGGAGCAATTATTGGAATCTATTCGCTCCATGGGTGACCATTTGCAGCAGGATTTTGAAGATTCTTCCGCGCGAATTGAAGTTAGTACTCAGGGATTGCAGGAGGGATCGGAATCTATTGCGAAAGGTGCAGGAGAAGTTTTGGACAGCTGCAATGTGGTGCGTGACAAGATTAAGGAAACAGGTGATCAGATAGGACATCTTAATGCAGATGTGAGAGAGTTTGAGGCAGTTCTTACCGACAATCGCAAGAATATGGAGGCCATGAGTGAGCAGGTGGAAGCGGTAAGTGATATTATCAGTCAGTCAGGTGCTGTATTCCGCACCATGGAAGACCAAATGCATGAAATTGCCGGAATAGCCAAGCAGATTAGCGATATTTCTTTTAAACTGACATTGTTGTCTCTGAATGCAGCTGTTGAGTCTGCAAGGGCAGGAGAGGCCGGTGCGGGATTTGAAGTTCTGGCATCGGAGATGCGGGATTTGTCTGAGAACAGTACACGGTTTGCCGGACAGGTTGCAGAGGTGTTAACCGACCTTTTGGGAAAAGTGGCGGAGACATCAGAAAGGGTTTCCGGAAGCGAGGAGGCGTTGGGACGCTCCAAAGAGACCATGGAGGTGCTTTCACTTAGTTTTGAACGTCTGGACCAACAGTTTAATGCCTTGTATGAAAATATTGAACGTCAGAACAGTAATGTAAATCAGATTGATTATATTTTTGATACCTTGAACCAGAGGGTGGCTGATATGCATAGTAGTTCTTTTACGAATCAAAATGCAGTGGAAGCTATTGTGGATGCCATGGAGGTTTACAAGGGAAATGTAAGCAAAATTGTAGAGAATACGCGGACTGTTTAAAGGTTAGAATAAAGATGACATGTAAGAAATGCACGGTATTACGGTATCGTGCATTTTTAGTTGTCTAATTCAGACAAAAAGAGTAAAATAGATATGGATGTGTAGGAGCAATAAAAATGGAAAGGGAGTGGTGGAAATGGATTTTAAGCAGACCAATTACGTAGAGGAAATTGTGGATTTAATCCATGAAACCAAAGAGATAGAGAAGCTTCTGGAGCTTTTGGAAGAATATCATGAGAATGATATTGCAGATGCATTGGAAGCGTTGACGAAAGAGGAACGTGTTACATTATATGCGGCATGGGGAGTAGAGAGAACTTCGGAAATTCTTGCCTATTTGGAAGATGCAGCTCCTTATTTTGAGGAATTAGGGCTGGAGAAGGCTGCAGAGATTATTGAGAACATGGACTCCGATGATGCGGTAGATATTCTGGAGAAGATGGATGAGGAAATCGGAGAAAAGCTTGTCAGCCTTATGGATGATGAAAGCATTCGTGATATCCGATTGATTCAGTCCTATGAGGAAGATGAATTTGGTAGTAAAATGACGACCAATTTCATATCAATTAAAAAGGGACTTACTGTGCGTCAGGCTATGAAGGAAATGATTACACAGGCGGAGGAAAATGATAACATCTATACCGTTTATGTGTGTAATGAGGACGGTTCCTTTTATGGAGCCATGGATTTGAAGGATTTGATTGTAGCCAGAGAGCATGCGGATTTGGAGAATTTTATCAGTCAGGCATATCCTTATGTGTATGATACAGAAAAGGTATCTGATTCTTTGGAGAAAATCAAGGACTATGCGGAGGATTCCATTCCGGTATTGGACGATAAAAACCGTATTTTAGGTGTTATTACGGCTCAGGACATCATTGAAGTTGTGGACGATGAGATGGGTGAAGATTATGCGATGCTGGCAGGTCTGACCGCAGAGGAAGATTTGAATGAGCCGTTAATGGACAGTATGCGCAAACGCCTTCCCTGGCTGATTATTTTATTGGGGCTGGGCATTGGTGTATCTGCTGTGGTTGGTTTGTTTGAGGCAGTGGTAGACCAGATTGCGGTTATAGTCTGCTTTCAGTCTCTCATTTTGGGTATGGCAGGTAATGTGGGAACCCAGTCGCTGGCGGTGACCATTCGAGTGTTGATGGACGAGAACCTGATAACTGCCCAGAAGGTACAGTTGATATTCAAAGAGATGAAGGTGGGATTGTGCAACGGACTACTTTTAGGACTTGTGTCTTTTGGATTTATCGGCTTGTATGTGTGGCTGTTTAAAGGATATGATATGATGTTTTCTTTTGCTGTATCGGGCTGTGTGGGGATTTCTCTTTTGATAGCCATGATAATTTCCAGTATGGTGGGCACCATGGTTCCTATTGTATTTAACAAGCTAAAAATTGACCCTGCAGTGGCATCCGGTCCTTTGATTACCACTATTAATGATTTGGTGGCGGTTATTTCCTATTATGGACTGGCGTGGGTGCTGTTGATTAATGTGATGGGGCTGGGGTAAAATTTATGGTATATACCGAGTAGGAGTTTAGGCAAATTAAGAGAGAGTGGCATATACACAAAATGGGGCGTAGGTGTGAAAAAGAAAAGTTTTACATCCCATTTTGTCTGGAGAACTTTCGGGAAATCATGTGGAATGGATGTAAATTATATATTTTCCAAACATACACCCCGCAAAAGAACACAAGCGGGGTGTGAGTAAAAAAGGAAGATAGTCAACGCCCATTTGTTAAGTTAAATGCCTGATTTGTAAGCGAAAAGTCCAGCGGTGAAATGTCAAGTGAAATAAAATAAAAAATCTTTTTATCTTTGATATATTTCGCAAAAACAAAAAACGACCACCTAAGCCCTGTCGACCATGTTTTTTCAAAAATGAGCAGGG
>SVFL01000012.1 GCA_015056885.1 Lachnospiraceae bacterium | reverse complement strand
ACATTATTATATATTTTTCAAAAATCTACAATAGGTAGGTTTATTAAAGTTACCCATTTTTAGGAGTAAAAGTTTTCTCAAAAACTTTTAAAAAGTACTTGACTTACATTAGCAAGATTTTCACTTTCTATTGTACCACGCACACTCCTTGTATTCCACCTATATTTTTCTAATGTTTTTTATAAAAGGTGTACTGCCATTTCATAGCAATCCACCCATTAAATCACCACACTTCCAGACTATCCTCCGCATCAACCCATATCTGAATAGTTCCGTCAAGATAAAGTCTTGCATATTCAAGCGGATCATCTATGGCAAGAGCATTCAATGCACACTCTGAATTAGGTGTTGTCTTTAGTCCTTCCTCTGCCTTTGCATTGCATATATAAAATTATCCAAAAAAATCTCTTTCATTTCAATTTTCCATTATGTCCAATAAGTCCACATAGTTGCTAAATAAAAACAAAAAAACGAGTGACACAATCCTTTCAAATTACATCACTCGTCATCTCTCGAAAGTCCCATATTGCCAACATTTTTTAATAGTTATGAATGACACAAAATTCTCAAATCATATCACTCATGTTTCGAGCTTATACCCTATTCCCCATACGGTCTTAATCATATCACCCTTCTCACCCAGTTTACTTCTTAATTTCTTCACATGTGTATCAATGGTTCTGGCGTCGCCAAAGTAGTCGTAATTCCACACGCTGTTTAAGATTTTCTCTCTGGACAGTGCCAGGCCTTTATTTTCGATGAAATACGTCAGCAACTCAAATTCCTTAAAGCTCAGTTCCACTTCCTGGCCATCGATGGTAACTCGGTGGGCGGCTTTATCCAGTTCAATGCCGCCGCAACGGATAATTTCTTCTTTATCCATCCGGCCACTGCGACGAAGAAGGGCTTCTACACGGGCCACAAGAATTTTCGGACTAAACGGTTTGGAAATGTATTCATCCACCCCCAGCTCAAAACCTTGCAATTCATCCTGCTCCGTTCCCCGGGCAGTAAGCATGATGATGGGCACCTTGGAATTGGTGCGAATCTCCTTGCATACCTGCCAGCCGTCCACACCGGGCATCATTACATCCAGAATTAATAAAGCCAAATCTTTTTCCGTATAAAAGATATCTAAGGCCTGTTCACCGTTTTCCGCCTCCAGAACCTCGAAATTGCTTCGGATTAGGAAATCTGATACCAGCTTACGCATTCTGCTCTCGTCATCCACCACAAGAATCTTCAATTTGTCCATCTGTACTCACTCCAATCTCCGGCAGCAGCGCCGGCACATCACACCACCATGTTAGCACATATATTTGTCCAAATTGTGAAAACTATTCCTCTGCAGAATTTATTTGCAATTCTAACTCTTTTTCACGAACTGCCCTTTCTCGCTCTGTCAGTTCCTGTTCCCATGTAGCATATTTATTCTGTATCGCATTTTCGTAGTTTAAAATATTGGGCTGATCTGCATTCAATGCCACTGCAAACATAGCAACCACTGCAGCCAGCAGACCAATATTCAAAATAATGGAAACAGGTAATGCCACAGACTTCTTTTTCGGCTTTGGTTCCGCCGGCTTTACCCTGCTGCGGGCGGGCTTTGGCGCCTCTCTGAATTCACCTTCAAAGGAAACATACAGAGGAATCACATCCACATCCTCCGGATTAATCCCCGGCTGTTCCAACAAATACATCTGCAAGTTTTTGAGAAACAATACCCCCACCGGGGATTTAAACACTCTGTCATCAATCGCTTTTTTGTATATACGCAAAATACTCTCCGGCTGATTATAATCCAGCCGTGCTTCCAGATACTCTATCTTACGTCTTTCATTTTCTGCAAGAGCAGCATCTTTTTCCGTATAAAAGGAATATCCTTCCGCTTTATACCTTCCCATATCCTGAATATCTGTCATTATCATCCCTCCGGTCAGGCCATAATTCTTCTCCCTATTCTATCACAGACTTCTATACTTCATCAATCGTAAAATCGTATCCCAGTCCTTCTTTCGGTCCTCTTCCTTCATGCTTTCAAAAGGAATCAGGCAGGTATGTATCCGTTTCTTCCGGTCACTTCGCACATCCGTCAAAGGCTTATACACCCAATGATTTACAAAATGGAATCTGCACCATCTGATATGCTCCGCTTTGCTCAGCCACTCCTGTTCTGTCTCTGTAAACGCGGCCTCCTTCTTGCCCTGCTTGCGCAGAATCATCAGACGAATCTCATGATAATCTGCCGCAGCCAGATTGGACGCTTTGGTAAAACCATCCAGTTTGTCCCACAGAGAATTCATTGCATCCATCTTGGACATGGTGTCATCATAATCTTCTGTATAAAGTTTACTGTAGGAATAATTCAACTCCATACCCAACCGGCACAGTTCCTGACTCATGATATTTTTCTCGGTATAAATGCCATCCCATGCACCAAAGGAATGAAGCTTATCTCCATCAAAAATATTTTCCAAAAGTGCCTCACCATTACTGTAATAATGAATCTCCGTATCATCACAGAGATACAAAAGCATCTGCAAAAATTCAATATTTTGCTCCTGAGTCACAATAATACGGTCATATTCCTCAAATTTATCAATATCCTTATCCCAGTCCTCACCATGATAGGTGACAGAATCTCCGTTCATGAAATCGATATTAGCAAACAAATTCTCGTATGAAGTATTCTTTCCCCAAATATGATATTCGACACTCTGATTCTTCGCATAGATATTATTAATCAGTCCGAAGCTTAAAAGTTTCTGTCCCAGCTGTTCGAAACCAATAATCGCAATTTTAACCTTCAGGGTATCCTTCTCCAGATACTTCAACAGATTACACTCCTTCCAGTAATTGCGGGCAATTAGTTCTGTTTCATTAAAAAATTTGATTTTATGTTCTTTTAGCAAAAAAGAATCTATCTGTTCAAGCCTCAGGTATACATTACTATTCTCAAATTTCCGCTCATTCCTATAATAGAAATCCAGATTTTCCAAATCATCACCCAGCATGATAATGACATCCTTCGCACCGGCATAAATATTTTCCGGCGAAACCATGACACTATTACGGATATTTTTCTTGAGAATCGGTCTCTCCTCCTCACCACAGTAAATCACAATGGCTCTACCAGTGATATAGAGCCAGAAATCCTTTATACGTTGAGCCACATTCTTAAGCACAAGAAGAATTCCGCTGACAGTTGCAAGGGGAGCCGTCCAACGGGCAATCTCAATAAAAACATTCCAATTTGCATCATCACATTCCAACACATATAAACGTATACTGCTGTATAATGCCTGAAGCAGACCTGTACCGGCCAGCAGATAACCAATCATGCCCAGAATAAAAGGTGAAACATATAACATAAGCTTCACGCAAAATGTCAACGCCTTACTTCCTCTTGTCTTCATAAACCACTTCTCCCTTTTATGTAAAAACACCGCATCTCTGCGGTGTCACGTGTAGCATAGCCTGAGTCAGAACAAACTATGTTCGACTCTCGCCAGCCCTATGGAGTAGACGGGAGTCGAACCCGTGTCCAAAAGCCCATTCCCTGTCCTTCTACTATCATAGTCCGTTATCCCGGCGGGCTAATCCCGCCTGTTCCCTCCTTCGGTTGGAAACGAACAGCCTTCCGAATTCGGTAGCCCCTTATACGCCCATGCGCCCGGAGCGCCACGCATGTCGTTTCTCACATAGTCGATGCCCGGATTCTAAAGTGTGAGTGCTCTAGAGCGGACAGCTGCCATTAGGCAGCGTATGCTAAATTTTCTTCAGCGTTTAGTTTAATTTTGCCATTTAACGCATTGCATACGGATAGCTTCTCCAGCTGCAAGACCCCTGTCGAAACCTTTACTACCCCTTATTTAATTTTCTATGTGAATTATAACAAGCAAACATTGTATCGTCAACAACCGCTGGTTAAATTTCATGGATTCTTTAGAAAATTCCACAAAAATCTTTAAAGATTACGCACCTTAAATTCACGTTCTGTCTCTCTGCGGGCATCTTTCTTGGCGATGGTCTCACGCTTATCGTAAAGCTTTTTACCACGTGCAAGGCCGATTTCCACCTTTACTTTACCTTCCTTGAAATAGACCTGCAAAGGAACTAATGTATAACCCTTTTCCTTGATTTTGCCCTCTAGCTTGTTGATTTCATAGCGATGCATCAAAAGCTTTTTGACACGCATGGGATCCTTATTGAAAATATTACCTTTCTCATAAGGGCTGACATGCATACCATAGACAAATACCTCGCCACCCTCAATACGGATAAAGCTCTCCTTGACACTGCACTTGCCCATACGCATGGATTTCACCTCTGTGCCGTGCAGTGCAATTCCTGCCTCATAAGTCTCATCTATAAAATAGTCATGATATGCCTTTTTGTTGTTGGCAATCAGCTTTTGTGTTTCTTTCTTAGCCATACTATTTTCCTCCAAGTTCAAAATCTATGGTACGGGTAAAACGGTCGCAGTCAAGCACTCTGACACGCACAGGCATACCCAGCTTATAACTTCGACCGGTGGCCTCTCCAATCATCTCGCAGGTACTTTCATTATAATAAAAATAATCACCCGGCAGCCTTGATACATGCACCAGTCCCTCCACCGTATTGGGTAGCTCCACATAAATCCCCCAGGCAGTGACACCGGAAATCACACCGTCAAATTCTTCACCCAGATGTTCTTCCATATACTCAACCTTCTTGAGCTTATCGGTCTCACGTTCCGCCTCATCTGCACGTCTCTCCAGCTTAGACGAAGAATCCGCCACATCCGGCAAAATCTCTTTATAATGAGCAATTCGGGTCTCATTTAATCTGCCTCTCAATTGCTCCTTGATAATACGATGAATCTGTAAATCAGGATATCTTCTGATAGGAGACGTAAAATGACAATAATACTGACAAGCAAGACCAAAGTGGCCGCTACTGATCACGCTATATTTTGCCTGCTTCATACTGCGCAATGCAAGCCTTGCAATCATGGCCTCCTCCGGCGTTCCGGCTACCTTGTCAAGAAGCTTTTGAATCTCCTTGGGGTGAACCTCCTCACTGCCAACTTTACTGCCACGTTTATCCATGGACTTCATATAATAGCCAAAGTTGTTGATAAACAAAGACAGCTTCTGAATACGTTCCGCATCCGGCACATCATGAACACGATACACAAAAGGAAGTTCCATCCAGTAAAAATGCTCTGCCACGGTCTCATTGGCCGCCAGCATGAAATCCTCAATAATATCCGTTGCAACATTACGCTCATAAGGCTTAATATCAATTGGATGACCATCTTTATCCAGACGAATCTTACACTCCGGGAAATCGAAATCCACCGCGCCACGCTTGCGTCTCTTGGCGCGCAGATAACCGGACAACTCCTGCATCTGCTTGAACATGGGCATCAGCTCTTTATATTCTGCATACAGCTCCTGCCATTCCTTGGAACCCTCATCCTCTAAAAGAGCTCTTACAATATTGTAGGACATTCTCCTGTCCACACGAATTACAGACTCACAGATTTCATAGTCCACCACATCGCCGTTTTTATCAACTTTCATAAGACAGCTTAATGCCAGTCGGTCCACGCCTGCATTCAAAGAGCATATGCCATTGGACAGCGCATGAGGCAACATAGGAATCACTCTGTCTACCAAATACACACTGGTACCACGCTTTAAAGCCTCCCAATCCAGTGCCGAATTCTCTTGCACATAATTGGTCACATCCGCAATGTGTACGCCCAGATGATAAAACTCACCATCAAAACTTACACTGACTGCATCATCCAGATCCTTGGCATCCTCGCCATCAATGGTAACCATTGTCACGTCCCGCAGGTCTCTGCGTCCTGATCTATCCGCCTCGGATACTTCCTGAGCCACTCTTGCCACCTGATTCATGATTTTCTCAGAAAATTCTACCGGAAGCTCATAAGCACGCACAATAGACATAATATCCACTCCGGGATCATTGATATGTCCCAGAATTTCTACAATTTTCCCCTCCGGATTGTGTCCGTGAGTTCTGCCACGTCCCGGCTCATCCATAGTTCCATAGCTGGTAAGCTCCACTACTACTTTATGTCCGGTCATAGCTCCCATAGACCTCTCTGCAGGCACAAAAATATCACAGGGTACCTTGGTATTGTCCGGAATCACAAAGCCATAATGCTCTCTGCCTCGCTCGTAAGTACCCACCAAAGTAGTGATACCGCGCTCCAAGACCTTCAGCACCCGGGCCTCCTGACGTCTGCCCTTGGTAGGTTTCAAAAGAGCAACCTGCACAATATCCTTGTGAAAAGCTCCGCCCGTTTTGTCCTCGGGGATATACAAATCCTCCTCACGACCTTCCACTTCCACAAAACCGAATCCCTTGGCATTACTGATAAAAGTACCCTTCAGGATACTACCGTCTCCCTTAATAAGCTTCCCCTTGGGTGTCAGCATCAGCTTACCATCCGCCAGAAGTTCGGAAAGAATTGTGCTAAGCTCTTCACGGTCAGTCTTGTCCACCTGCATAAACATGGCAAGCTCCTTCTCCTTCATAGGAGTATAGAAATCAGACTCCACCAATTCACATATTTTGTTTTTACGCTCTTCTCTCTTCGCCTCTTGTGCGGCCTTAATATCCATTCAAAATCTCTCCATAACGAAAGAAAACACTCTTTATACAAAGAGTGTTTGTCTTACGTGTTCTTAATATACATTCAAATTCAGCAAAATTGTAAGCAGAATAAATGCAACTCCCGCAACCTTGGTCAGCTTCACAAGAAGACCTTCCATGGAACGGCTCTTATTCTTGCCCCAGTAGGTCTCTGCTGCGCCACCGATGGTGCCAAGTCCTGCAGACTTACCTTCCTGCATCAAAACTAACACAATAAGTGCAACACACACTATAATAAACAATACACTTAATACAATCTTTAATGCTCCCATTTCACACCTCCTAATGTCAAGCAGATTTTATAATACCATATCTTGGGCAAAATATCAATAATTATTTTTCTAATTTATAGTTTATTCTGCAAAATATGACTTACTTACGCACCAGCAAGGACTTACCGGTCATCTCTACAGGCTGCTCCATACCCATAATCTCAATCATGGTAGGAACGATGTCAGCCAGGCAACCATCCTCTTTCAAGGTATAATTCTCGTCATAGTTAACCAGAATAAAAGGAACCTGATTGGTGGTATGTGCAGTGAAGGGCTCGCCTGTCTCATAGTCCACCAGCATCTCTGCATTACCATGGTCAGCGCAGATGAACATTACACCATCTACTTCTTTGATAGCCTCTACAGCCTTACCTACGCACTCATCAACGGCCTCTACAGCCTTCACAGCTGCATCCATAACACCGGTATGACCTACCATGTCAGGATTTGCAAAGTTGATGATGATAACATCATACTTGTCGGAACGAATTGCATCGGTAAGCTTGTCGCACACCTCATAAGCACTCATCTGAGGCTTCAAATCATAAGTAGCAACATCCTTGGGAGAATTTACAAGCACTCTGTCCTCACCCTCATTAGGCTCCTCAACACCACCGTTGAAGAAGAAGGTTACATGTGCATACTTTTCTGTCTCAGCAATACGTGCCTGCTTCAGATTGTTAGCTGCCAACCACTCACCAAAAGTATTGGTAACTGCAACCTTATGGAATGCCACATCCTTGTTGGGGATGGTAGGATCATAATCGGAGAAGCATACGAAAGTAATATCCTTTCTTGCACCTCTGTCAAATCCTGCAAACTCATCATCACAGAATGCTCTGGTAATCTCTCTTGCTCTGTCAGGACGGAAGTTAAAGAAAATTACAGAATCGCCGTCCTGAATGCGAGCTGTATCCTCACATACAGTAGGCTTTACAAATTCATCAGTCTCGTCCTTATCATAAGAAGCCTGAATACCGCAAACACCACACTTTGCAGTAAGACCCTCGCCCTTGGTCATTGCATCATAAGCAAGCCTTACTCTATCCCAGTTATTGTCTCTATCCATTGCGTAGTAACGACCCATTACAGATGCAATCTGACCTACGCCAATCTCTTCCATCTTGTCTCTAAGAGCCTCCGCAAACTCCTTACCGCTTGCAGGGGGAGTGTCACGACCGTCCAAGAAGCAGTGAACATACACCTTCTCCAGACCGTTTCTCTTAGCCAGTTCAAGCAATCCGTAAAGGTGTGTATTATGGCTATGTACACCACCGTCAGACAAAAGTCCCATCATATGCAAAGCACTGCCGTTCTTCTTGCAGTTCTCCACAGCCTTTAAAAGTGCAGGATTCTCAAAGAAAGTACCATCCTGAATCTCCTTGGTAATACGGGTAAGCTCCTGATATACGATACGTCCTGCACCCATATTCAAATGTCCTACCTCTGAATTACCCATCTGTCCCTCAGGAAGTCCTACTGCCATTCCGCTGGCATTACCTCTTACAAAGGGGCAGGTATTCATAAGCTCATCCATCACAGGGGTCTTACCCTGTGCTACAGCATTCGCTTCCGCCTTGTCATTCAGACCATATCCGTCCAAAATCATCAAAACTACAGGTTTTTTACTCATTTTAATTCCCTCCGTTAAACTCCATCGTCTAGCATTATACACTGAATTCGTGGGTTTCGCAATAGGTTTTTCTTTGGGGAGGGTAGGATTCGCTGTGGGGTGCTGGGGCATGCTTTTTTGAACGAGCTACGAACTTAAGAAGCTCTAATATTCTGCGGGAAAGTTCTTGTATAAGTGACGCACACGGGTTCAACGCGCATCCGTGCGCGACGAACCCTGAATGAGCCATCCGTGGCTCATTCGTGCTGGGTAAAGAAGCAGAATATAAGAGCTTCTAAAGTCCTCCGCAATGTTCATAAAAGCATGCCCCAGCACTCCACAGCTATACTACTCCCCCGCAAAAATCAACTCCAGGGTCGCGCTTTATCTAACCAACCTTGTTCCTGCCAGTATGTTTTCTCGGTTTCACCGGAACCCATATTATTTTGTTGCATCATGCGCATTATATGAAACATGAATTTTGTTTTTATACCGACGTGTGGTGTCTGTTTTGAAATCTTTTTTGCCAGGCTTACCATGTCCGCATTGATCTTCTCTTTTTTCTTGTCGGTCACCTGTGCCCAATTCATAGCCTGAACAGCAATACCATATTCCTTAATATATGGAACTCCCCAATAGAAAAGTGCAGTTGCAACATCTTTAACAGCGGACTTTGCTCCTGTTCCGGCTGCTGTAGATATAACTACAGCCCTTTTGGAAAACATGCATGCCCTCGGTTTATGGGACATCCAATAGGTAAAAGTAAGGTCAATAAAGGATTTCATTGGTGCCGAAGCACGCATGCAATATGTAGGCGTGGTAAAAATCAGCAAATCTGCTCTTTCAACCTCGCGCATAATCCGCTTTTTCTCAGTGTAAAAAGGACACTTTTCCTCTGTCTCAATACAGTTATAGCACCCTATACAAAAATGCTCCAAATCCCTTGGCAAAAAGAATTCCTGTACTTCACTATTTTCAAATTGCTCTGCAAGTATTCGCCCAATATGATAAGAACTCCCCTTATGATTTTGACCATGTATCAATACTATTTTCATGATTCATCCTCTTTCAGATAATTATGATTAAACTGTCTGATATGTGCCTCAATCATCCTCAATGCATCAGCCTCCCGATCGGGATGACGGTCACATTCCGTAAGCCACATATAGATAGGCGCATAAAACTGCATCGCTAAAACATCCTCCGAAACCTGCATAAGTCTCCCTTTTGCAATTAATATCCCAAACAAATCTCCTTGATACACCAACGGATCATTCATATACTGTTTTGTGTACAAATCCCCAAGCTCCGAATTGTGGAACTGCTCAATGGTCAATAATTTTCTAAACAAACGCATATACTCATCATGCAAAAAATACAGAAAAAAATTCTTCCCCATTTCCACAAGAGTATCCTCCGAAATCCCGGCATAGACATCAGCATCTACATCTGCTACATCCCCATTAATCCCCATGGAAACCGCCTGTTTTGCATAACTTTCCTTTAGCACCTCCAATATGGCATCAAATATTTCCTGTTTTCCTTTAAAATGCTTATATAAAGAAGGAGCCTTAATCCCTACAGCTTTCGCAATGTCCCCAACATACACATCACTATATCCCTTCTCCGCAAATAACTTTAACGCCGCTTCTACTATCTTCCTCTTCGTATCCATATACCCTCCATAGCTAATTCAAATTAGCCTTCGTTGTAAATTATAGGCTGACTCAAATTAGCTGTCAAGGTCAACAATTCAACTTCATCAAAATTTTCACTTTCTTGCCACATACAATTCATTTGCATGCTTTGCAGCACACCCGGAAATGCATGGAGCTGTATTGGTGATTACAGTATGTAACTGGGAAATTTTTCTGCGTGGCGGAGGGTTTGTAGTGATTCTTATATTCTGTTCCATTCCACAGCACGAATGAGCCACGGATGGCTCATTCAGGGTCCACCGCACAAGGATGTGCGTTGGACCCGTGTGCGTCACTTTGTAATTGCTTCTGTACAGAATATTAGAATCACTCAAATCCGCAGATTGGCAGAAAAACTTCCCAGTTATATATGTCAAACAGCAAAACAGCGCCGCCCCATTCGGGGCGGCGCTGCAAAAGCCACATATTATACAGGGTATGCACCATTCTTGGTGTCTGCCTGAGTCATATCTACTTTGTCCTGCTGAGCCTGACGATACTTGAAGAAGTCAGTAGCAACCTGAGGGAACAGCGCATAGGACAATACGTCCTCGTCCTGCTGCTTCCACTCTGCCATCTCGCTCTCCAACTTGCTCATCTCGTTCTCAAGCAAATCAGCATAACGGCAAGTAATTCTCTTCTCGCCGGGAATAACCTTGTCGATAACTTCTTTGTTCATAGGCTTTACAGTCTGGCCATACTCGCCACGAAGAACTGCCTTGGTCTCCTTGGTAGCCATCTTGTAACGCTCGCCCATGAGTACGTTGAACACTGCCTGAGTACCAACGATCTGAGAAGAAGGAGTAACCAAGGGGGGCTCACCCAGATCCTTACGAACCTCAGGAATCTCCTTAAGCACATCATAGTACTTATCCTCTGCATTCTGCTCCTTCAACTGGCTAACCATGTTGGAAAGCATACCGCCGGGTACCTGATACAGCAAGGTCTTAATATCAACACCCATAACCTTGGGATTGAGCAGACCATTTGCAAGACACTCGTCTCTGAAAGGACGGAAGTAATCAGCAATCTCTGCCAACAGGTTCTGGTCAAATCCGGTATCATATTCAGTACCCTTAAAGGTCTCAACCATAACCTCAGTTGCAGGCTGAGAAGTACCCATTGCGAAGGGGCTCATTGCGGTATCGATTACATCAACACCTGCCTCAACAGCTTTCAAGTAAGTCATACTAGCCACACCGGAGGTGTAGTGGGTATGAAGCTGAATAGGAAGCTTTGTCTGGCTCTTCATAGCAGTAACCAGCTCGGTTGCCTTATAAGGAACCAGCAGACCAGCCATATCCTTGATACAGATGGAATCTGCACCCATCTCCTCAATCTTCTTAGCCATGTTTGCCCAGTAATCCAAAGTGTAAGCATCACCCAGAGTATAGGACAAAGCAATCTGTGCATGACCTCTGCCTTCCTGTGCCTTGAACTTGTTGGTAGCATCTACAGTTGCCTGCAAGTTACGAAGGTCATTTAAACAGTCAAAAATACGAATGATATCAATACCATTGGAGATGGACTTCTGCACAAAGTACTCTACCACATCATCTGCATAAGGTCTGTAACCAAGAATATTCTGGCCACGGAACAACATCTGCAACTGAGTGTTCTTGAAACCATCACGCAACTTACGAAGTCTGTCCCAGGGATCTTCCTTCAGGAAACGAAGGGATGCATCGAAAGTAGCACCACCCCAACACTCTACGGAATGATAACCAACCTTATCCATCTTCTCAATGATGGGAAGCATAAGATCGGTAGGCATTCTGGTAGCAATCAGAGACTGATGAGCGTCACGCAATATAGTTTCCGTAATTTTAATCGGTTTCTTAGCTTGTTCTGACATTTACGAATTCCTCCATAATATTTTTTACCGCAGGGCTTGTGGCGAGTTTGTATCCGCCGGGTGGATATTCTGATATAGGGTACGCTTTCGCTCGAACCAAAACGCAACGGACACATAAGACACCCAAGTACGGTGTCTAAGTGCCGGCGTTTTGCTACGTCCCTTTATCAGAACATCCGCCCACGGATACAGACTTGCGCAAATCCTGCTTAAATAATTTCATTTCACTTAAAACATTTGAGAATAACTCAAATTAAAACAGAATTTAAAATACTCCAAAGATGGCCATAAAGGTACCTGCAGCTACTGCAGTACCGATAACGCCGGCTACGTTAGGTCCCATTGCATGCATGAGCAGGAAGTTGGTGGGATCTGCCTCCGCACCGACCTTCTGGGATACACGAGCTGCCATGGGAACTGCAGATACACCTGCAGAACCAATCAAAGGATTAATCTTGCCCTTGGTAAGAGCACACATAATATTACCGAATACAACACCTGCTGCTGTACCAAACATGAATGCCAAAAGACCCAAAGCAACAATTTTCAAAGTATCCAAATTCAGGAATGCCTCTGCACTGGTGGTTGCACCTACGGAGGTACCCAGCAAAATAACTACGATATACATCAAAGCGTTAGACGCAGTCTCAGTCAACTGTCTTACCACACCGGACTCTCTAAACAGGTTACCCAACATGAGCATACCTACCAAAGGAACGGTAGTGGGAAGAATCAGACCAACTACGATAGTAACAATGATGGGGAACAGAATCTTCTCCAGCTTGGATACAGGACGAAGCTGACCCATCTTAATCTTACGAGTCTTCTCAGTTGTAAGAAGCTTCATAATAGGGGGCTGAATAATGGGAACCAGTGACATATATGAGTACGCTGCCACAGCGATAGGACCCATAATTGCAGTCTGTCCCAGCTTACTAGCCAGGAAAATGGAAGTAGGACCATCTGCACCACCGATGATGGAGATTGCAGCCGCTGCCATATCATTGAAGCCCATTGCGATTGCTCCGAAGTATGCAGCAAAGATACCGAACTGTGCTGCTGCTCCCAAAAGGAAGCTCTTGGGGTTCGCAATCAAGGGACCAAAGTCTGTCATGGCACCTACACCCATGAAAATCAGAGAGGGTAAAATTGCCCACTCATCCAATAAGTAGAAATAGTGAAGCAAACCACCGACACCATTTGCTGCATCCTCAGGGCTAATCATAATCTCAGGATAGATATTTACGAGAAGCATACCGAATGCAATGGGGGTCAGAAGCAAAGGTTCAAACCCATGTCGGATGGCTAAGTAAAGGAAAAAGCACGCTACACCAATCATGACATAATTTCCCCAAGTCAGGTTAAAAAACGCTGTCTGGTGAATCAGATTGTCAAGCGTATTAACTATATAATCCATTTGTTAACCTCCTGTTGTATTGGACTTCTATTTCCGGCAATTAGTTCATGGTTGCCAGAACTGCACCTGCCTCAACAGCATCACCAACTGCAACATCAATGCTTGCCACAGTACCATCCTGGGGTGCCACAACAGGAATCTCCATCTTCATTGCCTCAAGAATTACAACTGCGTCACCCTTCTTAACTGCCTGACCAACGCTTGCCTCAATCTTGAAAATCTTACCGGCTGCACCAGCCTCAACCTTTACGCTGCCTGCTGCACCGCTTGCTGCGGGAGCGGGAGCTGCTGCAGGAGCTGCTGCCACGGGAGCTGCTGCTCTGGGCGCTGCGGGAGCCTTAGCTGCTACAGGTGCACCGGTAGATGCGCCCTCTTCTACTACAACATCATATACGTTTCCATTTACGGTAATGGTATAATTTTTCATTTTTTATTCCTCCAATTTTAAATTAAGCTCTACGTCTCTTGATAGAACGTACTACAAATCCATCTGTGGATGTCGCACCTTCACTTGCTGCAATCGCTGCCGCAATAACTGCAATCAACTCTGTGTCATCTGTTGTTGCAACTGCTTCCTGTGCCGCAATCTGTGCAACAGCTTTCTCTACAGCCTTGGCAGGCTCTGCCTTAGGTGTCTCCTTAGCAGCTTTCTCTGCTTTTCTTTTCTCTGACCATGCCTGGAACTTAGAAATCAGACTAAAACAGGAAATAATCAGGGAAATCAAAATCAATACAGCAAATACAGAACCCATACCAAGCAAGGTATTCATGCCCGCTTTTGCCATTGCATCACTCATGGTACTTACCTTATTCAATGATGCAGCTTCCAATTTCAAGAACCTATCATTTGAGAGAATAATCTCTGCTTTCGCATCACAATTCTCTCCATCAATATCTACATTGACAATAATCTGGTCATCATCAATCTTTGCTGTGGAACCGGTAATCTTACCATAACCACCCATCTCTTCATAAGTCGCCTTAAAGGAATCCAACGCACCGACAAAAGCGTTTCCGTCTGCTGTCATTAAAGGCTCGCCGATTTCCTCATTCATGGTATATTTCTCAAGTCTATATTCTACCTCTTCAGGTGTATACTCATGAAGCATATCATACTCTGACTCAAGTAATACCGACTGAATAACCGGAATAATAATATTTTCCGCCTTTACAGTTGCGCTATCCACCTTGGACTGCTCATATGTGGTAAGCTGTTCTTCCTCACTGCAGGCAGTCATTCCAAAAAGGCAGGCGATCATACAGGTCAAAACCAAAAATTTCTTCATCTTACAATCACCCTTTCTAGACAGTGCCGTGCTTCTTTACAGGACCGTCTTCACTCTTTGTGAACAACATCTCGAATGCGCCGATAACATACTTTCTGGTCTCAGCCGCATTTACGATCTGGTCTACATATCCTCTTCTTGCTGCATTGCTTACGTTCAGAATCATCTTGTCGTACTCAGCAGCCTTCTCATTAATCACGTCAGCGCCCTGGCCATCGTACATAATCTTAGCAGCCAGCTTGCCGTCCATGGTACCATATTTTGCATCAGGCCATGCAATGGTAAGATCTGCGCCGATTGACTTGGAGTTCATTGCAACAGCCGCAGTACCGTAAGCCTGACCGAGAATTACATTTACCTTGGGAACAGTTGCATTTGCAAATGCATATGTAAGCTTTGCAGCAGCCTTTGCAATACCCTTCTCAGAGCACATGGTTGCCTCGTAGCCCTTCACATTGGTCAGAGACAGTACGGGAATACCGAATGCATCACAGAAATTCACAAAATCAGCAGCCTTTTCACATCCCTGCTTGGTAAGAACTGCATCCATCTTCTCAGCCACCTTACCCTCTTCGTCAAGAAGCTCAGAGCGGTTAGCTACACAACCGATGGTCATTCCATTCATACGAATGAAACCGGTTACCATCTGCTTAGCATAATTTTTCTTAACCTCAAAGAAATAGTTGTTGTCTGCCAGAATGGACAGTGCAACAGAAGTATCTCCTACACAACCTGCAATCTCAGGATTTACACGATTCAAATCATCGGTGCACTCCTCGCCTGCATAAGACTCGTTGTTTGCAGGAAGCAGACATACAAGCTCACGAATCTGTGCAAAAATGGTTGCCTCATCAGCAACTACATCTACAATACCGCTCTCCTCGGACTGGAAAGCTGCAGAAGCAGAGTCACACTTGGTAACAACATTGCCATCAAGCGCATTGGGCGCATTGACAAACAGCTTCGCACTCTTCTCCTCCATAAAAGTAAAGTCAGTCAAAGTGGGGAACAATGCAAGTCCGCCGCCGCAGGAACCAAGTACTGCAGTAATCTGGGGAATCACACCGCTTGCTGCAGCCTGCTTTGCATAAATGCTGCCGAATGCTGCCAGTGCATCACTTCCCTCCTGCAATCTAAGACCTGCACAATCCAGCAATCCGATGATAGGTGCACCGGTCTTCATCGCCAGATCATAAAGGTTAGCAATCTTCTTCGCATGCATCTCGCCGATGGTTCCGTTCATTACAGAAGCATCCTGACTGTATACATACACAAGATTACCTTCAATTACTCCATAGCCGGTGATACATCCGTCAGAAGGAGTTTCGGTGGGTTTCATGTTGAAATCTGTCGCTCTTGCAGTTACAAGACCGCCGAGTTCAACGAAACTGTTGTCGTCGAGCAAAGAAACAATTCTCTGACTCGCTTTTGAAGTAGTACTCATGCTTTCAGCCCTCCATTTATAATGATAAAAATAAAAACAAACTAATATGGAGACAAACAGCCCCATTCTTTGTCCATGATAGTATAACACAAAAAAAGCAATTCGCCTAGAACGAATTGCAATTTTTTTAACAATTTTTTCAATATTATTCACAAAATCAAGAAACGTTTGATTATCTCTTCTGTGCACCATTCCAAATCAATTCTGTCCACACTGTCTTTGGTGACAACAGTTTCCACAAAATAAACCTCTCCGGCCACACTATATGTAATATTTCCCACTTCCATCCCGGCCTTTACCGGCGCCTGTAAGGAATTACGCACATCACAAACCACCTTAATTTCTTCCTCATGCCCCATCAAAAGCCCCTCCGGATGTTCCTCATCCCGTCCGAAAATTTCTACTTCCACAAACGCAGTATCTCCAAGTATTTCGGTTCGACCGCCCTCCACCGGCAAAGCTTTTAACGCAGCCACATCATACGCATACTCTTCATTCAAAAATTGCCGGAATTCAAAATTTTCCAGACCATACTCCATGAGTTCTTTGGAATCACTCCATTTATAGGTCTTATTGTTGGGCCACCCACATGCTAAGAGAGCAACAATAAACGTTTTACCGTCACGCTCCAAAGCTCCCACATAACAATATCCTGCCTTATTGGTAAAACCTGTCTTACCGCTAAATGCCCCATCCATCATGTTTAAAAATGTATTATGGTTTACACAAGTCACCGTTCTTCCATTTTCACAAAAGGTATAACTTGGTGTCCGGGTAATCTCCCGAAACACATCCCTGCAGGGAGACTCATTCACGCAGTATGCCATAATACGTGCAAGCTCCGCCGCTGTGGTACTGTGCTCCTTGGTCACACTTTCCCCGTCAATCTCAAAAGTTTCCGTGGCATCCAGCCCATTTGGCGTAATAAACCATGTATTCTCACAGCCAAGCTCTTTTGCCTTCTCGTTCATCCGCTTGGCAAAAGCTTTCACTGCCTGTTTGCTCTCCTCCACTGTAAACTCTGCCGTATTCTTCTGTGCAAGTTCCGGAGAAAGATACTGTTTACCTATATACTCCGCAAGTACCACCGCCGAATCATTGTGAGACTCCAACATCAAAGAAAACAACAAACTTCTGACCTGATACTCCTCCCCCCGGCTGGCATACATTTTCACTTTCGGCATGGTGGACGCATAGGCTGACACCTGCGCCAAGTCCTCCAGATTTCCTTCCTCTAACACCAGAATACAGGTCATAATTTTGGTGGTGCTGGCCATGGCCATGGGAGTGTAACCGTCTTTTTCATACAAAACTCTTCCCGAATCCCCATCCATGAGCACCGCTGAAGTTGCATACAGGCTCAGTTCCTCTGCCTGCCCTACAATCGCTGCCTTACTGCCTGCGCTTATCCAAAAAAGAGCACAAAAAAAGCCTCCTATCAGCCTTGCCACTCTCTTAGAACACTTATAATGCATTCCAATTCTCCTGTGTTGCAATTTACTGATATATATGAGGCTTTCTGCTCGTCTTATGATTAGATATCCAACTGAAGCTGAATCTCTGCTTCCGCCTGTGCCTTGAACTCTTCCAGCTGCACGGGATTAAGCTCCGGAAGTTCATCCAGACTCTTCACGCCAAAGCAGCGCAAAAACTGCTCTGTGGTACCAAACAAAAGAGGTCTTCCCGGCGCATCCAGTCTGCCAAGTTCTGTAATCAAATCGTATTCCAGAAGCTTGTTAATGGCATGATCACAGCTGACACCTCGCACTTTCTCAATCTCCACTCGAGTCACCGGCTGTTTGTAGGCAATAATGGAAAGGGTCTCGAGCATGGTATCTGTCAGATTCATCTTCCTGGGCGACTTTGCAATCTTAATCAGATAATCATACATATCCGCCTTGGTACAGAGCTGTACTGCTGTTTCAAACCAAGTCAGCATAATACCTCTCTCTTCCTGTTCGTACTGCTCTGCCATCTCCTTCAAAATACCCTTGGTGGTACGCAGGTCCTCTTCTATTAATTCTGCCAGCTTACTCACCTCTACCGTCTCACCCATGGTAAACAAAACCGCTTCTATTACCGCCTTCGCTTTTGCACGTTCCATACGAATCCTCACTTATCAAACACACTACGCCACATTAGACGTAATCATAATATCGTCAAAAATATTTTCCTGGCTGATTGTAATCTTTCCGGTCTTCATAAGTTCCAGAATAATCAAAAAAGTTACAATCAGTTCCGCTCTGCTTTTCTGTTTCTCCAAAAGAGCACGGAAACTGAAACTCTTGTGCTCTCTTGCATAGGCCTCCACATAGAGCACTTTTATATCCATATCAATTTCTTCCTTTTCGATTTTGCCGTACTGGCTTCGAATAGGGTCAATTTTATCCTCCTGCTTGCGCACTACGGACTTAAAAATCTCATGAAGCTTGCCCAGTGTCATATCACCCACAAGTTCATCATAATCCACCGGCTGTCTGTAGGAAGCAACCTCCTCCGGAAGATTCTGCTCCCTGTAGAAGTTATACGCTGCATCCAACTGTCTGTCTCTAAGCTCCAAAGACATAAACTTATACATCTTATACTCAAGAAGTTTCTGGACCAGTTCGGCTCTGGGATCTTCCTCTTCGCCCTCTTCGTTCACTTCCTTGGGCAGAAGCATCTTACACTTAATGTCCAAAAGTGTCGCTGCCATCACCAGAAACTCACTCATGACATTCATGTCCTCCGTCTCCATCTGACGGATATAGTCCAGATACTGCTCGGTAATGTCCACAATCGGAATATCATAGATATCTATTTTATTTTTCTCAATCAGATGAAGCAACAGGTCCAAAGGGCCTTCAAAGGCTTCCAGTTTTACAGATAATGCCATAATAACCTCATTTCTTTTACACAACAGATACTATTTTACCGATAAAAACCGTTCTTTTCAAGCTGAACTTACGTTCTTTGTTCTGACTTGAAATCTACCACTAAAAGCTCCCCCGGATTAAACACTCTCACCGGAATGGTATGCATACCAAGCCCTCTGCTGAGAAGCATCTTGCTTGTCCCTTCCTCAAAAAGTCCACCATCATATTCAGGGAACAATCGGAAGCTGGGCGATGCCACACCCTTCCCCCAAAAAGGTACACGCACCATTCCTCCGTGAACATGTCCGGACAACACCAAATCTGCCCCCCATGCCGCATACTGAGGAAAATAATCCGGATTATGCGCCAACAATATACTATAGGAAGACTTGTCCACCGGTCCGAGAATACTCTCCATATAATCGGAAGGCATCTCCTGCACCTTAAACCGCTTATAATATAAACGGTCAATCTCAGAACCATAAATGGTAATCCCCAATTCATCAAGCTGCACATGAGCATTTATGACAGGCTCAATTCCAATATTTTTTAATCCTTCTCTGTACCGCTCCCCCATATCTCCATAAACATCCGGATAAAGCAAAAGACGCTGTTCATGATTGCCATTACCATAGTATACCGGATAATCCTTAGAAAGTTCCTCCATCAGGTGAAGGGCAATATCCAAAGTCTTTCCCGGCTTAGAAGTAAGAATATCTCCCGCCACCAGAACCATATCCGGAGCAGCCTCCTTAATTGCCGCAAGCAGTCTCTCATTATCTCTGCCATATAATTTATTGTGCAAATCAGCCAACACTACGGCCCGACAATCCTTGCGGATGCGACTATCACAAAACTCATGATGCCGCACCACAAAACGATTGCCGTCATATATCATAACCCATATGCATATCAGTGCCAGAACGGCCACTATCGTAAATAGTACACTCCACATGTTTCTCTCCATATTTTTACTGTTGCAAAATTTTACTCAGTATAACACATTAGAAAGGCTTTTGAAAAGCTACAACAGGAAAAAGCCTGCTGCTTTTTTTAAGTAATCTTTATAAGTGGCTTTTTCTATGTCTTCGTTGTACAAAATCGGAACCTGACCGATTTCAATACCGTTTAAGAGGTATTTGGCTCTGCCGGCCTCCTCTCCTGCCTTTATGGGAGCATCTGCTGTTTCCGGAAGCTCTATCACTTTCTCTACTCCCTCCAGATTATTTCCCTCCATATCCAGATAACGGAATTCTTTCTGATAAACGAGTTCTGCCTGTTCCTGAATACCTCCTCTGACCAAAACATGCGGCAAAGTCTCCTCATTTGTATCCACATACAAATCACAGACACTAAAACCATGATTGAGCATCACTCGGGCATCCTGAAACCTATCCGTTCCCGTAGGTGCTCCAAGCACCACCGCTACCAAATCAATCTCATCCTTCCTGGCCGTTGCCGACAAGCAGAACAATGCTTTATTGGTGGAACCGGTCTTCAATCCGGTAGTATACTGATATTGCTTCAAAAGTTTATTGGTACTGCTCAAAGTAAATGGAACAGTTCCCTGCTTGGTCACATGGGTAATATCCTCCATCCAGATGGTTGAATATTGATAAATCTCCGGGAATCGGGTGATAAGCTCCCTGGACATTCTGGCAACATCCATCGCCGTAGTGTAATGATTATCAGAATCCGTAAGCCCACAACAATCTTCAAAATGTGTATCACACATCCCCAATTGTACTGCTCTCTCATTCATCATCTCCACAAAAGCATCTTCACTTCCTGCGACATGTTCAGCCACCGCCACGCTGGCATCATTTCCACTGGACACTACTATACATTTAATCATCGTCTCCAGTGACTGTACCTCTCCCTCAGCTAAAAACACCTGCGAACCGCCCATTCCGGCTGCATGAGCACTGACAATCACATCATCGTTCAATTTTACCTTGCCTTCCTCCATTGCTTCAAAAGTCAGCAACAGTGTCATAATTTTAGTAATACTTGCCGGGCTTCTGCGTTCTGTTGCATTTTTCTCATAAATAACCTCTCCGGTAGACGCTTCTATCAAAACCGCCGCCGGCGCAGAAATCGCTAATTCTGCCTGTACCGGCAATACCGGACCCAAAGCCATCATCAGTGCCAACACTACTACAAGGAACTTTTTTGTTATTTTCCTGGACATAAAAATGCCACACTCCCATTCTTTATCTATTAAAGAATATGGAAGTGCGGCATTCTATATGCCTGTCAGTTTATTATTCAATCCTATTGCCTCAAGTCGTTTTACTCTAACGACCCGGCATAATTCTCTCCAGCCATCTGTGACATTTGTCACTAATATACTGTTTTTTCTCATGAACATCAATATTTAAAACTTTAATCAGCTGAAAAGCATAATCAACTGCCACCAATGCCAATGTTGCCACAATCAGTCGGATACCGGTCTGAATACTGACCATGTCAATCAACCAGTTAATTCCGGCATGTACAAAGTGAACAACACCCAAAGCATAAAATCCCCATGCAATGGTGCTCTCTAAACAAACAATTCCTTTATAATTAAAAGGCTTGTCATTATAATCCCACCAGAGTTCCCCAAGGAATTTAATCATACCCACACCAACGATAAATTCAAAAATCGTAGCGGATATGGCACCTACTATGTAAAGAGCCACATTATGTCCCTTTAACGGACTAAAAAGCAAGTAGCAAGCCACTGCTCCAAAACCGTATATCGGGCAAAAGGGTCCTTTTCCAAATCCACGATTGGTGAGTTTACGATTGCAGATGGACATGTAAGTGGATTCTACCAACCATCCAAGTACACTGTACAACACAAATGCTGCCAGCAAATGGTACACATCCGTCCCAAACAGTTCTCTCGTCCACATTTTCTTTCCCTCGTTACATAACAAAGCCCCCGGTCGTAAGCGGCCGGGGGAGTTGCGTTTTAGTTATATTTACGTTTTCTTGCCGCCTCGGACTTCTTCTTACGCTTTACGCTAGGCTTCTCGTAGTGCTCTCTCTTACGAATCTCCTGCTGGATACCCGCTTTAGCACAACTTCTCTTGAAACGACGCAGAGCGCTGTCCAAAGTCTCGTTCTCTTTTACGATTACGTTTGACATTTTACACCTGACCTCCCTTCAGTCCCTCTAGTAACATGACTGATTTGGGTTATTCTATGTAGGCCTACGCCATACACATATCACATTATAACACAAATTTTAGTCACGTCAACTATTTTTTTATAAAAATTGAGTCAGTTTTAGCAAAAATTTTTTCGACTATAATGACTTTTACTCTGAATATGTCTTGTAAAGTGCCACATGATCATAGATACAACGCCAGGAGCTGTGCGCTCCCGTAGTAGCACATACATAACCTTTACCCGAAGCATCCACCCCATAGCTTACTGCACAGCTACCGGATTCATTGACATATCCCGTCTTGGCCCCCAATATTTCTCCACCGGTATCCTTATCCTCAATTCTTCTGATAAACCAGTTAGAAATAGTAATCCCTTCCGGATGTTGAGCTGTTGAAGACGTAGTATAAGTTCTGGCTCCCAAAACTTCCCTGCACAAATCATTTGCAAGAGCTGCCTCCATAATCATTGCCATATCATACACGGAACAATGATGATTTTTATCATATATTCCCACACAATTGGTAAAATGTGCCGTGCCGGAGAGCCCAAGCTCCTCAAGCTTATCATTCATCATCTCCACAAAAGCCTCATGACTGCCTGCCACATAGGTAGCAAGTCCCACTGCCGCATCACCGCCGGAGGGCAAAATGGTTCCATACAAAAGGTCTCGTACCGTCACAGTCTCTCCCACTTCAAATCCTACATTACTACAGTCATTGACATAGCTGTAATCCGTAATATCAATGGTTATGGTAAACGTGTCATCCAAGTCTGTCACATGCTCTGCAGCTACCAGAAGTGTCAACACCTTTGTCATAGACGCAGGATTCACCACCTCTTTGTAACCTCTCTGCGCTAAAACATCACCCGACTCCAAATCAATAAACACCACATTTGTACTTTCAACCTCTCCCGGAGGTGCCGTCGTAGCATCTGTTGTATGCGCCTCATATTTGCCATTTCCTGCTGTGACAATATTCGGAGCCGCCGATACCGTAGTACCTGTTGCTGCACTGTTTGCAGTAATCTGTCCGGGAGTTGCTGCCACTTCCTGAGAATCCGGCTCCCCCTGACTTACAGACGCCATACCTTCCGGCATGTTTCCTTCCGTCTTTACAGCCTCAATTTCCTCATTTCCTGCAATCTGTTCACCGGAAGCCTCCAAACCATTTTCCCGATTCTTCAAATCCTCTGCCTTAGCTGTTATATTTTCTTCTACAGTCTTAGAATCCGGTGTCTTTTCTCCGGCACGTCCGGACAAAGCCACTCCGCTCACAATCCCTATTACCAACACAATGGCGGCTACAGGCATTGCCCTCTTAATCATTCTCTGTTTTTGGATTTCTTTTTCTTTCTCAAGCTTCATGCGCTGCACACGTTCTCTGCGCCTGCGCTGCCACTCCAATTCCTCTTCACTAAGATTTTCTCTGTTATATTCTGCCATGTTGTCTATGTTTACTGCCTTCGCAGCACCCTTCCCTGTAGTCTCTTATTTTCTTTGCCCTGTCTAGGGTTCGCTCACTACTATAATGGACTCTTTGCCGTAGTAGGTTGCACAGTCTCGGTTTACCCATGTATAGCCTTTCTCATCCTGCAAGTCTGTATACATGTAAGATTCAGGATATACACTTAGGGGTTCGAAAACCACTTCTGTAATAGTGGGGTCGTTTAGTATCACCAGGCGTTCTTCCCACTCTGATGCATATTGCTGCGCCCAGCCCTGCTTCCAGTCTCGATAAGTTTTGTATACTGAAATTTCCTTCATATCCGTAGCATAAACAGCTCCTGCCAAAAGCATTCCCACAAGAGCGCAATAAGGAAGAATAAAACGATAAATCAGGCTCCATATACGCTTCAATCCGCTTACGAAAGCTGCCGGCCATTTAGTGCATGCTCTGCGCACCCAGCCCAGCCAGTAACAGGCATTTAACACCAGCCACATATGATAGGAATAATACAAAATAGCCGCCATTCTGCCCCCTCCGGTGGTTCCATCCACATAGAGAGTCGCTGTAATCTGAGTGGCATACACGCCAAAACTAAGCAGCGTAAACACTCCCGGCCATCTAAAATCAAATTTCACATTTTTTACCGCTCTCCACGCAAAAGGCACTATCAGAAGAATCATCAGAACAATCTTTATATTTGTCCATGAATAGATATTGGTACAGGAGCGCACCAACGATACCCAGATTGCCTCTGCTGCTTTACCGGTTGTTTCCCCGTCATAATTGGCCGTCAGTCTGGACATATTGCCGGGTGCAAAAATACAGGCCAAAAGACTTCCTGCTGTCAAAACCGGCAAATACCAGGTCCTGTAAAAACCCTTGCGATGATAAATCCATAAAATTACACATACGATTACCATCGCCACAGCTGTGGACAGGCTGGTGGCAAAATTATCTCCACCGATTAAAACTGCCAAAAAAGAAGCTGCAACTACCTGCAGACCAAATTTCCAGCCCTTTGCATCTCCCTTTGCAAGCTTATAAAACAGCGCAAATAAAACCATGGAAAGTCCAAACATAAAGGTGTAATTCACTGCACCTGTGTACCAGTAAAAACTCTCCACCGTGCTGGGGGTATACAAAATCTGCATCAATAATGTGGGCACAATCACGGGAACCCAAAGCCATTTACGCTCCCCGGCCAACTCCTCGCCCTTTTGTACTCCGGCATTTATAAGCGTTGCTGCCAGAATCATCTCGCCGCCAATCAGACCGCCCAACATAATCCAGGGCACTACCCAATAATGCTGCTCCCCCCAGATTCCGGGCTGTAGGGACGCCAAAAAGGAATTGGAAAAACGACCTTCCCAATTCACATAATTATGCGTCATTACCTCAAAGGAACACTTGAGCACATCAAGCAATCCGCCACCTTCTGCCAGGGCTTTATATGCCTTTGCCCCATAGCTCCAGTCGTCCCCTGAGGGGAAATTATACTTTGCCACCAAAAGAAGGGGCAAAAGCACAACTGCCAACGCCACAAGATATACTACATTAATCCCAATAAGTGAAATTTTCTCCAAATTCCATTTATGAGTTTTCATCTGCAACTAACCTTTCTTATCCTCTACTGCTTTTCTCCGGTACAATTCTGATACCACCATGTGCCCCAAATCGGCATTGCTGCCATCACAGGCATCATATACCTGAGATAACCGTTTACAGGAGAAACCATACAAATCAAAAGCACGCAAAATGCCGGCGTAAGAACTGCCATCTGGCGCCACTTCTTTCTGCTGAGCAAACCAATCGCTGCCCCTAAAAGCAGATAGGTGTAAATACCGCAACCGTACAACAAAGACAGCCCGGGCATCTTCTCCACCGTATAAATCGTATGGCGCAAAAACTCCCTGAGCCAATTGTTTTGAATGCCAAATTCCAAATCCAGATAATCATCCTTCAAATAATCTGCATTACCCAAATAGGTCACTGTCAGATAATCTCCGTAATTGGGACAATTGGGATAAAAATATCCGTATATCTGATTCAGAAAAGCCTGTACATAAGTATCCGGGTGCTTTTTAAACTGAGCAAACCACACTTTGAAATACTGCTTCAAATAATCGCCGTTCGGATTATCCACGAAGACACTCTTAACAGAATCCGAAATCATGGGACGATATCTGGCAGCCATCTCCTCCAAGGAAAGCTCAAAACCTTCCTGCAAAACAGCCGCTTCCTCCGGTGTCACCTCATCGTAGTGGTCACGTAAATATCTTGCCGTCTGCTGTAAAGGCACAGACAGCATCTCACCTGCAGGCCCCTTACCTATTCCGGCAGCGGGCATATAAATCTGCTCCTCCACCACTAAAAGCACCAGGCAAGCCGCCAGTCCAACCGTCCAAATACGCCAATACTTACGATAACACAAAATTAGTGCAAGCAGACCGATAGCCAGCACATATCTTCCGTCATTTCTGGAAAGAGCCATGACAGATGCTGCAACAGCCATAAGGACATAATGATACTTTTTTGTCATGCCGCTTCCGAGCACATCCACTGCCACTGCCATAAGCAATACAAAGGCCACATAATAAGGAGTATCCTTAACCATGGTATATCCCCATATCTGGAAATAAGGGAATACACCCCAGAACAACAATGCGCCCCAGCGAAACAACACCGGTGCCTTCAATCGCTTTAATACAGTCATCACATAAGAAAATACAAGACTCTGTACAACAAACTGGGGCAGGCAATAAAACAACAAACCCACAGAGTCTGAGCCGAACACCATGCGTCCCAGCTTGATACAGCCCCCCATATAATTGGTAATAAACACCGGATGATAGCTGGTCTGCTCTATAGCTCCCAATGTCATCCATAACTGTCCGTGGGCATCCCACTGCAATGTTCCGGGAAAAAATGCCACAAGCCATGGCAGACCGGTCACCAGCAAAAACACCAAAGGCCCCGCAAAAGGATGTTCCTCAAACAAAAGTTTTCCCAACCGGCTCCCCGCATCTGTTTTCAGCCAGTCCTTTTTGTAATCGAATATCAGTCCAATAAACAAAATACAGTTTTTGTAGAGCAGATAAAATCCAACCATGGTAAATACTGCAAATAACAACTGATTCCCGAACAAAAAAATACAGTCCCAGGAGCTTGTCTTCTCATAGCTGATACCAAAGGCGGTACAGACCGCAAAAAATGCAGAAAGACCGCTGACGGATTTGTTTTTCTGCCGGTCTCGCACCAGATAAAACATAGTTCCCACTCCGAGCAGTGCAAATAACATCTCCATCCCTCTGCCATCCAAAGACTCCAGAACTGTAAAAAAATATTTTGCCACAGGCACATCTGTGGCATAACCGTTTAACATAAGAGAAAGGGAGCCGCCTGAAAGACACCAAACAGCAATTAAAGTTTTTACAATCACTTTTCTGATTTCCTTCATGCGACTCCTCCATGTTATTTTATAGTCCCAATTCGCTTATTTGTGTTTGTGGGATTTGCACCTTATCGCTTGAGACGCATTATATCCTACCACGGAACGCTTTCGCTCCGTGAAAAAGCGCAACGGATGCTAGGCTCGAAACGATATTGCTAAGCAATATCGTTTGACCTCGCCAAGCACCGGCGTTTTTCAAGGTCTCGTGGTAGGACATAAAGCATCTAATCGATATCTTCCATTTCCCAAACACAAATAAGCGAATTGGGACATTTACTAATCCAAACTATCACGCAAGCTGGCTCTCGAGTACTTTGGAAGCCTCTGCGATTGCATCGGGGATGCCTGCGGGGTTCTTACCGCCTGCCTGAGCCATGTTGGGGCGTCCGCCGCCGCCACCGCCTACCAGAGCAGCGATACCCTTAATCAGGTTACCTGCATGAGCACCTGCCTTAACAGCGCCGTCGGTAGCCATAGCAACCATATTTACCTTACCATCCTGATCGGACAAAAGTACTACAACACCCTCGCCAAGCTTCTCCTTCAGCTGGTCACCAAGGTCTCTTAAGCCATTCATGTCAACACCGCTTACACTGGTTGCAAGAAGCTTAACGCCCTTAATCTCAACCACCTGATCCATAACATCACCAAGTGCATCCTTGGCTGCCTTGCTCTTCAGGGACTCGTTCTCGGATGCAAGTGCCTTCATGTCAGCCATCACATGCTCACACTTCTCAACCAGACCGTTCGGAGTGGTCTTAAGTACCTTTGCAGCCTGCTCCAAGGTCTTCTCCAAATCACGATAATATGCAAACACACCGTTGCCGGTCAGTGCCTCAATACGTCTTACACCTGCTGCAACACCGTTCTCGGAAACAATCTTGAATGCAGTGATGGATGCAGTATTAGCCACATGAGTACCACCACAGAACTCGATGGAGAACTCGCCCATACGTACCACACGGACAGTCTCACCATACTTCTCACCAAAGAGCTGCATCGCGCCGGTCTTCTTAGCCTCCTCAATAGTCATCACATCCGTAACTACGGGAATCGCCTCAGCAATTTTATCATTTACCATCTTTTCAACTTTAGCCAGTTCTTCTGCTGTCATAGCCTGGAAGTGGCTGAAGTCAAATCTCAGTCTCTCACCGTCCACATAGGAACCGTTCTGCTCTACATGAGTACCCAGAACCTCACGAAGTGCCTTCTGAAGCAAATGGGTTGCAGAGTGGTTCTTACAGGTATCTGCACGATGCTCGGCATCAACTGTCAAAGTTGCTTCATCGCCAACCTTAATCATACCGCTTGTAACCACACCGATGTGGCCAACCTTGCCTCCCAAAAGCTTTACAGTATCCTTGACTTCAAAGTTACCGTCAGCAGTGGAAATCACACCGATATCTGCCTTCTGACCACCCATGGTAGCATAGAATGGAGTCTCGTCCACAATAATAGTACCAACCTGTCCATCGGTCAAAGCCTGTACAATCTCTGTCTCAGAGGTCAGCACAGCAATCTTGGAATTGTGCTGCAATCTGTCATAACCTACAAACTCAGAAGTAATAGCAGCGTCAATGGAATCGTACACAGTAGCATCTGCACCCATGTAATTAGTCTCTTTACGAGCATTTCTTGCCTTGGTCTTCTGCTCTTCCATACATGCTGCAAAACCTGCATGATCAATAGTAAAGCCCTTCTCCTCCAAAATTTCCTCTGTCAAATCCATAGGAAATCCGTAGGTGTCATAAAGCTTAAACGCATTCTCACCGGAAAGCTCCTTGGCACCGGATTTTCTCATCTCTTCTTCCATCTCTGCCAAAATACTTAAGCCCTGATCGATGGTCGCATCAAATTTATTCTCCTCGTTGGTGAGAACAGTCAAAATAAACTCCTGTTTCTCATCAAGTTCAGGATAACCATCCTTACACTCATTAATTACAGTGCGGCTAAGCTCTGCAAGGAACTTGCCCTCAATACCCAAGAGTCTTCCATGTCTAGCTGCACGACGAATCAAACGACGAAGCACATAACCACGACCTTCGTTGGAGGGCATAATACCATCACTAATCATAAAGGTAGAAGAACGAATATGGTCAGTAATCAGACGGATCGATACATCCTTGGCATCATCAGTCTGATAAGTAACATTTGCAATCTCACAGATACGGTCACGGATTGCCTTCATGGTATCGATGTCAAATACAGAATTCACATCCTGTACTACCACTGCCAGTCTCTCAAGACCCATACCGGTATCGATATTTTTCTGTGCAAGCTCGGTGTAATTACCATGTCCGTCACTGTCAAACTGAGTAAATACATTGTTCCAGACTTCCATGAAACGGTCACAGTCACAGCCTACCTTACAGTCAGGCTTGCCACAGCCGTATTTCTCGCCTCTGTCATAATAAATCTCGGAACAAGGGCCGCAGGGACCTGCGCCATGCTCCCAGAAGTTATCACAATCACCATTCTCATCACGATAGAAACGGGTAATCTTCTCAGCAGGCACACCGATTTCCTGAGTCCAGATATCGAAAGCCTCGTCATCCTCACAATAGATGGAAGGATAAAGTCTCTCGGGCTCCATTCCTACATGCTTGGTCAAAAACTCCCAGCTCCAGGCAATGGCCTCATGCTTAAAATAATCTCCAAAAGAGAAGTTTCCAAGCATCTCAAAGAAGGTAAGATGTCTTGCAGTCTTACCTACGTTCTCGATATCACCTGTACGAACACACTTCTGACAGGTGGTCACTCTCTTACGAGGGGGAATCTCCTGGCCGGTAAAATAAGGCTTCAAGGGAGCCATACCGGAGTTGATGATAAGCAGGCTGTTGTCGTTGTGAGGCACCAGCGAAAAGCTCTTCATCTTTAAATGCTCCTTGCTCTCAAAGAAGTCCAAATACATTCTTCGTAAATCATTCACACCATGTTTTTGCATTGGTTTATCCTCCAAAATACTCATTAACTAAATATTATAAATTCTTCCTTCGGCCTTGTCAAATATTACCGTCGTCATCTTCCAAAATTTCTATTAAATCTTCTCTGGCTTCACGGATCTCATCGTGGTCGCCGCGTTTCAATGCCGCATCAAAAGCTGTAAGATAACGGTCAATGATTTGTCTGCGGTCTCCCAAAGACTCCTCATACATACGCTCTGCACGAAGCAGCACCAGACGATTCTCCTCCTGGTCTCTGGGCTGAATCTTCAGATAAGCCAGTTCTTCCATACGTTTCTGAATCTCTTCATCGGTCATCTGATTTTCTTCACCCTTGATGATTAGCTTCTTGGAAGCCCCTGTGGAAACACCCTTTACCTCAACCTCCAACAGCGAATTGATGTCATAGGTATAGGTCACATCAATGGCCTCTCTGCCCTTTAAATTCTTGGGCACCTCAATCTCTAATTCACCCAAAAACAAGTTATTTCTGGCAAAACGACTCTCTCCCTGAAGCACTCTCACGCGCACCGTGGTTTGGTTGTCTCTCACCGTATAAAGACGCTCGGTACGGCTGGCAGGAATCACCGTATTTCTCTCAATGATGGGACAAAATCTTCCATCCTCATATTTATCTTCATCGTATTCCACCACTACCTCTGTTCCCAAAGTAAAGGAACAGACATCGGTAAGAATCACCTCTTTTACTTCCTCTCTGCGCTCTTTCATGGCTCCCTGAATGGCAGCTCCCAAAGCAACAGTCTCATCGGGGTTTAATCTGGTATCCGGGAACTTGCGGAACAGACGAATCAGAAAATCGCGCACAATCCCCAGTCTGGTGGCTCCGCCAATCAAAAGCACCTCATCGATATCAGAAAGCTTCAGTCCTGCATCCGAAAGACTTTTCTTCACCGGTTCACGAATCTTCATCAGAAGCTCCTCACATGCCTCCTCATACTCCTTGGCAGTAATCACTTCCTCCTTCATTTCATCCTGATACAGAAAGCTCATGGTTACGGAAGCTCCATCGTTAATATCACATTTTGCCTTCTCCGCCGCCTTCATGAGACGCACCTGCTCCTTCTCAGAAAGCTGGGACATGGAAAGCTTCGCCTTATGTAAGAAAAGCTTTGCCATCTCCTGGGTAAAATCCTCTCCGCCCAGATAATTATCTCCTGCTACAGCACGAACCTCCAAAATATTATGGTACAACTCCAATACAGACACATCAAAGGTACCGCCGCCCAAGTCAAACACCAGAAATCTGGTATCCTGATTTTTATCATACAATCCATAAGCCACAGCCGCTGCAGTGGGCTCAGAAATCATTCGCTCTACTTTAAGTCCCGCCAGCTCACCTGCACGCTTGGTCGCCTTTCTGCGCTTGTCGTCAAAATAAGCCGGCACACTGATAACCGCCTCTGTCACCTCTTCACCAAGATATGCCTCTGCATCTTCCTTCAGTGCACGAAGTACCATGCTGGAAAGTTCCTCGGGCTTAAAAGCCCTGTTTCCCAGATAATATGTACGCTCCGTTCCCATACTGCGCTTAAAGGTCTGGGCTACCGTAGTGGGATACAGACTCATGCGTTCTCTTGCTGTTTCACCCACATAAACATTACCTTCCTCATCTACACTTACCACGGAAGGGGTCAGATTCTTTCCCAGTCTGTTGGGAATAATCTTGGGACCCTCTTCTGTGAAATAGGCCACCAGGGAATTGGTGGTACCTAAGTCAATACCAACTATCATTCAAAACTTCCTTTCTAATTCAAAACCGCTGCAATAGCCTGCATATACTCATCATATGGCTGCACTTTCAAATTGTGCTCCAGACGCTCCTTTGCTTCTGCAATTTTGCCCTGCTTTATCAACAAAAGAATCCGCATAGCCTCCAACTCCTTACACAAAGGCATCAGACAGAAACTACAGATTGCACATTTGCTCTCCTTATCCAGAATCTGCTGCAACTCTTCATCCGACAAAGTATAGTAGCCTGCCAGAAACTCTCTGGTAAGTCTTCCTTTGGGTCTGTCAAAATACTCGTCCACGGCCTTTTCGTCGGCCTTTTCCATAAAACTTTTTAATATTTTTGCAAATTGAGCTCCCACTTCATGTTCCCCGAACAAAATCGCCGCGAAAATCATATCCTCTAATCCCTCATCAGAATATTTACCTCGCTGATGAAGTCCATTCTTAACTTGCTTTGTGAGATAATCTAAAGCTTCTTTCTTCTTACCGCATACAAGTGCATACCACGCAAAACTATTAAGCATATCAATATAGGCATCTTTATCTGCTTTTCCGGCCATCATGGAAAGCATGTTGAGAGGACCTTTTAGCATCTTCTTAATCCATGGCAACGTTGCCTGAAGTCCATCTTCAAACTTGCCTGCCATGCGATAAACTTCTGCAACAGCCTTATAATAACCGTTTTTCGCAGGATCTCCCTCTGTATAAAGTGATTTTACCTTATCCAGAGCATCTTCTACTCTTCCCAGTCTTGCAAGACACTCTGACATACATTTCAAATGATTGATTGCATCAGGTACAGCCTTCTCATATTTTTCCATCCAGAAAAGCGCCATTTCGTCATCGCCCAAAAGCATATATATGCGTGCCGTGTGATAGTTCAACGCCTTTTCTAAATCACTTTCTGCATAGAGCATCGCTTTTTTCATACACACAAGAGCCTGCTCATAATTGCCCATCAGACGATACACATTACTCATACCGGTAAACACATAAGGGTCTGCCGGCTCTTCCGCCAAAGCCTTCTCATAATCGGCCAAAGCCTTTTCCAACTGCTGACCACTGACATGGAAGGATGCCCTTCTGCGGAACATATAAGCCCCGGGAAACCAGTACATATACTCTGTAATAATGGGCAATCCTTTTTCATATAGGGCAAATTCGCCATCATCCAGTCTGTCCTGATAATTCTTGTCAAACTCATCCAGTTTTTTATTAAGTTCTTCTACTTCCGGCACTTCATGATTCATCTGATATTCAAATGCTTCAAAATAAGGGCTCTCCACACCATTTTGCTTGGCAAGCTCTAAAAGCTCTTTCAAAAGCTCATACTCATTCAAATCCAGATAAACTCTTCCCAAATGCTCATAGGCTCGGATATAGGCAGGAAACTTATCAATGCAAAGTCTTGCGTTTTGAACCACCCCCCCGGCCTCCCACTGTCTGCGATAAGCCTCTATGGCAGTGGCTGCTGCTGCATATACCTGATACTCCTGAATCAGACGGTCCGTAACCTCAAGAGCCTTTTCATACTCCTCCATCTCCGTATAGATGTACGCCTTCTCCAAAAGCAGACCAATATCCTTGGCTGTCCCGGTCTCTGCCAGTGTAATCTCCGCAATGGCATTCTGAAATTGTGCCGAGTCCTTATACCCCAGCATTTTATAACACTGAATACGAATCATACGTGCCTGACGCACGCGATCCTCATTCTTTTCTCTGGCTTCTTCCGTCTCGTCCAGGGGAATCTGCGCCTTAAGCATACTCTCCCAAATTTTAGAAATATCAATCGCCTCTTGCAAATCTCCCTGCTCAATATAAAGCTTTGCCAAAAGACCATGAAACTCCATCTTTTTCTCAGCAGTCATAGCCTTTTCCAATTCCTTGGTCAGACGGATACCCTTACTGGTCTTTCCATCCTGCAAGTAGCACCAGCCAAGCTCCATTCCTGCTATCAAATCCTTGTCATTGCGCCATTTATCTTCCAGACCGCCCTCAAGCTTCTCATTTACCTTGGTCAGAATTTCCATAAAATTGTCATCTGCACCGGAAGACAATACACCTTCTGCACACTTTTTAGCCTTATCATATTCACCGATATCATAATACCACTCTGTGAGGCGCACATTTGCCATATAATGCTTATCATGCTCTTCTTTAAGCGCCAGATACACCTCTGCCGCGCCGGCCCTGTCTCCATCCTTCCACAAGCACTCTGCCGTATTATATCCCACCATACTGTCCTTGGGATATTTCTCAAACAAAGCCTTCATGAAGGCCTTCGCCTCATCCTTTTTGCCCTGAAGATACATTAGTCTGCCACGACAAACCTCCATGGCGGGATGATAAATATGAAGCCCGTCCGCCTCATTTAAAAACCGTTCTGCATCCTGCACCTTCTCCTCCGAAAGAGCATGCCAACAGTCATCATAATAATTAATAAATAGATCATACTCTGCATTCGCAGCACCCTCGAACACATCAAACTCAATATCTTCACCACGCTCACAACGATTTACTACATAACCGATAAAATCCATGGGAAAAGACTCTCTGAGTTTGGCGGCGTCGGCCACCAGATTCATCTTTTTATCCAAAAGTTTCCAGATATGTGTGGGCAATCTGAAATGATCCATCAAAAACCGGAGCAGTTTAAAACGACAGTTCTCTTCCTCCTCCAGAGACAGAAAAATATCGTCCGCAAATAAATCACTCCAAAGCTTTTCATCCTGGCGTGAATGAATATCCGCATAAACAGCAGCAGCACGCTCCAGCCAAAGTCCGGAGGGTGTGGTATCGCGCTCCGCCTCTGCACCGTCATTTTCTTCCCCATCCGGAGTTTTTGCATATACGCAAGCTTCCTCATAGGCCTGACGCAGGCGCTTAAAACCTTCCGGATCATCTTCCGGATTCGTCACAGCAAGCTTTTCTCTATATGCATTTTTAATCACTCTCTCATCCTTTACAGGATTGATTCCCAAGATTAAAAAAATCTCTGTCGTGCTCATAGTCTCCCTCTTCTCTGATGTATCTTGCGCCCTCATGTAACAAGGAGAGCAGAAAAAATCCTGCTCTCCTCTTTGTTAAAATACAAATTTATCTGCGAAATATGCATCCAGATCAGCAATTGCAACTCGCTCCTGCTCCATGGAATCACGGAAACGAACGGTTACACAGCCATCGGTCTCAGATTCAAAGTCATAAGTAACGCAGAAAGGAGTACCGATTTCGTCCTGACGACGATATCTCTTACCGATATTTCCTCTGTCATCGAACTCACAGTTATACTTCTTAGAAAGCTCCATGAAAATCTTCTCTGCACCCTCATTCAGCTTCTTAGACAAGGGAAGTACACCAATTTTAACAGGTGCCAGTGCAGGATGGAAACGAAGTACGGTTCTCATATCACCGCCCTCAAGCTCCTCCTCGTCATATGCTGCACAAAGGAAAGCTAAAACTACGCGGTCTGCACCAAGAGAAGGCTCAACAACATAGGGAACATACTTCTCTTTCTTCTCATCGTCAAAGTAACTCATATCCTCGCCGGAAGTATTTGCATGCTGAGTCAAATCGTAATCAGTTCTGTCAGCAATACCCCAAAGCTCACCCCAACCGAAGGGGAACAGGAATTCAATATCTGTAGTACCCTTACTGTAGAAGCAAAGCTCCTCAGGGCTGTGGTCACGAAGACGAATCTCATCTTCTTTCATACCCAGAGACAGAAGCCAGTCACGGCAGAAACCTCTCCAGTACTGGAACCACTCCATATCGGTGCCGGGCTCACAGAAGAACTCTAACTCCATCTGCTCAAACTCTCTGGTACGGAAGGTGAAGTTACCGGGAGTAATCTCATTACGGAAGGACTTACCAATCTGACCGATACCGAAAGGAATCTTCTTACGGGAAGTTCTCTGTACATTTTTGAAATTAACAAAGATACCCTGAGCAGTCTCAGGTCTCAAATATACGGTATTCTTAGCATCCTCAGTTACACCCTGGAAGGTCTTAAACATCAGGTTAAACTGACGAATGTCTGTAAAGTTATGCTTACCGCAGGAAGGACAGGGAATATTCTTCTCCTCCACAAACTCCTTCATCTGCTCCTGACTCCATGCATCTACACTTTCATTCAGCTCAATGTTGTTCTCAGCACAGAAATCCTCAATCAGCTTATCTGCACGGAAGCGCTCCTTACATTCCTTACAATCCATCAAAGGATCAGAGAAACCGCCCAAATGACCGCTGGCTACCCAGGTCTGAGGATTCATCAGAATTGCACAGTCCACACCCACGTTATAGGGATTCTCCTGTACAAACTTCTGCCACCATGCTCTCTTCACATTATTCTTAAGCTCAACGCCGAGATTACCGTAATCCCAAGTATTCGCAAGACCACCGTAAATCTCAGAGCCGGGATATACAAATCCTCTTGCCTTTGCTAATGCTACAATTTTCTCCATTGTCTTTTCCATCTTCGTTGTACTCCTTCTTTATTCATAACAATAGAAAACGCCCTCAGCGTATATTCTTTTATTTATCAAGCACGATAATCACAGGAAACTCCTCGGGGAGCATCGCCGTGGTATCCACGCTTCCATCCTCTTTCAAAACAGCGCTCTCGCTGGCATAAGCTACCTTTGCAGGACAATACACCAAAGTCTTCTCTTCCAAAAGCACCACATGTCTGTCAGCCATCTTGCTCTCACTAAGTTCTCCGGAAACCATGCTGCCGTCTCCCTTGGCATTAAAAAGAACCTGATTCAAACTGTCGAAATTATATCCTGCCGCCTTAGCTTCAGCCACGGTTCCGTAAAACAGAGCACTATTATTGTATGCCTCGTACACCTTGGAGTTCAGATACTTGTAGGTTACAAGTACCTTGGAACCCTGCAGGGACTCTACCTTTTCCATGGTTACAAGGGCATCTGCTCCTGTCTGATTGGCCGTATTATACGCAGCCACCTCAGCATTTGCCATTTCGCGCAACTCATTTATATCGTAATGAGCCTTGTCAAAGGCATCCACCATATGAGAAGTGATTCCACCCTCTTTATCAATTATCAGACTGGTCTGTTCCACTGTGTCAGGCACCTTGGGAGCTCCGCATCCTGCAAGCACCGCAACACCAAGCAACAAACCCGCCAGCCACTTTCGATTATGTACTGCCGTCATAACTTTACCTTTCCTTCGGTCTGCATCTTCACAAACCATATCAAATTCTAACACAGAGTTTTAAGTATTTCAAGACTTTTGAACTCATGACCTAAAAACTGTTTCCTGTAAATTGAGGCAACACGACCAAGTTCTTCCAAAACACTGTCCGTCACCGTGAAAGTGTACAACTTCTCTATCGGGCTGGACACAATATACTGTAAAGCATAAATTGTGGATTCCTGTAGTTGCATATCATTGGGCAATCCGGGGAACTCTCCGTTTACCACAATTGATTTTATTTCATAGACACATTTTACAAGCTCATTAGGCAAAGATGGCGCACTTATGGCACGCAGGGACTGATACAGAAGCTTTAACATCTCCCGCTCATCGTTATTTTCCCTGGTGTAGTAGTCCGCCACCTCCGTAAAATACATTCCGTAATAGGCACCGATATAATCTGTCATCAAATCTTCAAAATAATTCTGAACATCTGCATCTGTCATAGTATAAGAACTTTTGCCGAAATACAACTTAAAAGTGCCAAATGCAAACAGATTGGTGGCTGCCGTCAATCTGTTGCCCGGTTTCCTTGCCCCCCTTGCGAAGGCCGAAATCTTCCCTCTCTCCTTGGTCAACAGACACACACGCCTGTCATATTCTCCCATGGGAGACTGTTTCAAAATCATTCCTGTCACCTGTATGAATTCCTGCATATCGTTCCTCATAATCCGACTTGCAGCCAGCGTTCCCTGTATTCGCTACGGACCGCTGGCTGTCATTTGTTTTATATGATAAATAATCTTCGATTTTCCCTGTGTTCTCAAACTGCTTCCAGTAATTTAATGTCTGCATAACTGCTTCCCCCTATCTTTTTTGTATGTGAATAGGGTCTGCAATTTGACTAAATTTTATTCCAATTTATTTCTGATTCATAATATCCTGAGGATTATATCCAAAATTCTTCAACAGAAAATCACTGTCTCTCCAGTCCTTCTTAACCTTTACCCAAAGCTGAAGATTTACCTGCATTTCCAACAAATCCTCGATGTCAGGACGGGCCTGAGAACCGATTTTTTTGAGCATCTGTCCACCCTTGCCGATGATAATTCCTTTATGGGAATCTCTCTCACAGACAATGGTAGCATCAATATGGCAGATTCTGCCCTTCTCCTTCATGCTCTCAATACTCACTGCCACACCATGAGGAATCTCCTCCTGCAACAGACGCAAAGCTTTCTCTCTGATAAGCTCTGCAACAATCTGACGCATGGGCTGGTCGGTGATGGTATCCTCATCATAGAAGGGCTGACCATAGGGAAGATATTTCACAATACAATCCACCAAAACGTCCGTATTATCCCCCTTAAGAGCAGATACCGGGACAATCTCATGGAAGTCCAATTCCTTCCGGTAGGTATCAATAAAGGTCAGAACCTCCTCGCGCTTTACGGTATCGGTCTTATTAATCACCAGAATCACAGGCGTCTTGGTTTTTTTCAACTGCTCTATAATATGCCGCTCTCCGGCCCCGATATACGTAGTGGGCTCCACCAGCCACAGAATCACATCCACCTCGTTTAAGGTGCGCTCTGCCACATTCACCATATAATCGCCCAGCTTATTTTTCGCTTTATGAATACCGGGCGTATCCAGAAAAACAATCTGTGCATCATCCAGTGTAAGCACTGTCTGAATACGATTTCTGGTAGTCTGGGGCTTATTGGACGTAATGGCTATTTTCTGTCCAATCAAATGATTCATCAGTGTAGATTTACCTACATTGGGACGACCGATCAGGGTCACAAAACCGGATTTAAATGCGGAATTCTCGTTCATTATTTCTCACTTTCTTTCTGCTTTGCAGCATTTTCTGTTTTTGCAGCTTTTTCTGATTTTAAAGCTTTCTTCTTGCGACTGCGGCGAATGTTGAACTTGATTATCATCACAATTGTGGTAATAATTAATGCCCACGTTGCCAGATAAGGCAAGTGTACCACAATCCATATGAAAAATTCAACAAAACCATTGCCGACATTTTTAAGACTTTCCATAAAACCGTTTGCCAGGCGCGCACCTACCCCCTCCTTTTCCACCGGGGTAAGCTCCTTCACTTCCTGAATGCTCATATGTACCGTGGCAAAATCCACCTTATTGTCATATGTTCTAAGTTGGGATTCCATGCTTTCCAATTGATAACGAACCTCAGACAGTCGTTCCTCCAAAACAATAATATCTTCTAAAGTCTCTGCTGTCTCCAGGAACTTAAGCAGTCTCTCCTGCTCTGTCTTCAATGTATTTCTGCGGCTCTCCATGTCCACATACTCAAGCGTTACATCCTGCACATTCTCAGAGCGTCTGATTACATTACCGGCCTCGGATACTGCATTCAGGAACTCATCCAACTTATCCTTGGGAATGCGTACCGTCAAATTGGAATTTCTCTCCGGCTCACGGCCTGAATATCTGCTTCCGTTATAAGTCTGTAAGCTTTCCACATAACCGCCAAGCTCCGCTACCTTATCCTCCACCAGACCAAGCATCAGGTCGAACTCCTTGGTCTCCAGACTTAGCTCCACTGTGCGAATCAGTTTCCGGCTGTCGTAATAACTGCTATTTTGGCTGCTTACGGTACTCATTTGTGTACTGCCGCTCTCTGCAACAGCCTCCTCCATCTCCACGTCGGCATAGCCATAATCCATGGCAGCCCCCGGCTCCATGGGTGAACCTAGTGCCTTACTCTCTGAAAAATTTGCAGTTGCACTGTCTGCACTGCCGCAGGCAGTAAGCCCAAGCACCAGAGACGCTGCAAGGGCTGTTGCCAATATTTTACCACCTAAAACCTTCTTTTTCATAAATATCCTCCTTCCGGACCTCTACAGAAGTGTCCTATACCCTATAAGACGACACTTAGCCAAAAAGGTTCTCTAATTTCATGAAAAGATTTTGTTCGGATTTAAGTTTGCCTGCGTTGCCTACTACACAGAGGAAATCATCTTCCATGAAGGCACGGATATAGGCTGCAAGGCCTCTGATGTCCTCAGGAGTTGCGCCAAGGATTTCATCCCGCTCCTTCTGAAGTCTCTCATTGGTGAGTCCTGTCATATAAGCACTGAGGGAGAACAATCCCTTTGCAGAAGGATTCATGGGTGTATCCAAATCACTGATGGCACCAATGATATACTGTGTCATGGTGCGTTCATCTGACTTGTAATGTTCAATAGCCTCTGCTGCCTTTTCATAAACCTCCAGCGTCTTACTCAGATTGGGATCTCTGTAGGATACAAAATAACTCTCTCCGGTTCTGCCAAAGTTACACATACAACCGTACGCACCACCCTTAACACGAACATTCATCCACAGATACTCATATCCCATCATCACCTTCATAACCTTTAAGGCTCCGGTATAAGGCAGACCTTTTTTCTTATAATTACCTGCGCGACAAACATACTGAATCTGTCCTGCAGTCATAAAGCCCTCATTCTTGCGCTCAGGAATCGGCTTATATACAGCCTTCTCTACAGGGCAAGTATACAGAGCGGATTTAAAGGCACCTACAGCCTCTTCCAAATGCTCCAGTGCTGACTCTTCTCCCACAAAATCTACCATCAGATTCTCCGGACGGAAAATCATTTTTGCCAGCATTTCAAGCTTCTCAATCAGATTGGTCTTCTCCTCATCAAAATGCTCATCAATGCGTGCCACCAAACGATAGAAAGGTACTCCGGAAAGTTCCTCACTGAGCTTTCCGGACACACTGCCATAGGACAATGCTCTGCCGGCAGCCACACTATGTCCTCCGGACATCATTTGAGCCTGCATACGGGATTTACCCTCTGCCAAAATCTCCTTCAGACGTTCCTCATCCTTAAAATTACTGGTAAGTACAATCTCCTTCATCAGTTCCACTGCCTTACCGATATTTTCATAAAAGACCTTTGTCTTAAGCTCCAGTGTTACCTTGCATGCATCTGAATTATCCAGATTGCTGTACGCATTGTTTACTGCTGCCATACCACCCGTTACCAGATTGGTCTCATTGAACAGGTCGCCATAATTATAATTTTCCGTATTCAAAAGTCCAAGACAACTCTTAAGCAGACCTACATAGGGGAAATATTCTTCCGGAATCTCATTCAGATCAAAAATCAATCTCAGATAGCCGATTCCATTGGTAAACAGATTATGATACAAAAACGGAGTATCTGCTACGGTACGTTCTTCATTCACAATCTTTGCAGCTTCTTTTTTCAAATCCTCTCGGGACAACAACGGCAATGTAGCTATAGCCTCCGGAGTATCTTCGGCCTCCTGAAAATCCTTAAGCTCCTCATAGGTCTTTTGTACATTCGAAAACTCTTCAGCCGTCATGGCTGCCCTCTTGGCAGACAGGCTTTTTGCAAGTTCTTCGTTTTGTTTCTCCAAAAGGCCCTCAACAGGCTTCAAAACCACCAGACAACAATTTGCACACTCCAGAATATACTTTTGAATCAAAGACTCAAACCAACCGGTTCCCACCTTCTCGCGAAGTGATTTAAAGGTATCCAGAAGTTCCAAATGTACAAAGGGTTTGTCTTCACAATAAAGCCAGCTGTCCAGCATCTGTAAGCCATACATTAATCCCTTAGGATATGCACCAAAATCTGCCTCCCTGAATTTGAACTCATAATAATTCAAACCTGCTAAAAGTGCCTTGTCGTCAAAGCCCTCCTTCACAAGCTTCTCCAACACATCTTTGATGGTATCCAGAAATTCCTGCTGTCTGTCGATGGAGGTTCCCTTGGCAATTACGCTGAAGTAAGGCTGCTTGATACCATTGTCCCAGATACTGTAAACATCTCTGCCGATGCCCTTCTTGACAAGTGCCTCCTTCAAAGGCGCACCGGGTGCAGAACATAGCGCATAGTCCAGAATCTGAAACGCCATACACAATTCCTTATCCGTACTCTCTCCCACAGAATAATTCGCCGCAAAATAAGTATTTTCTTCCGCATCCTCTCCTTCATTCAAAGGATATTCTTTCACGACAGTACGGTATCTGTCGCCCCAATCAGACTCCGCTTTAATCTCGGAGTCCACTTCCAATGCATCAAAATCAGACAGATAATTCTCATCAATAAAGGTAAGCTGCTCTGCCATATCCATATCACCATACAGGTAAATATAACTGTTAGACGGATGATAATATTTGCTGTGAAACTCCAAAAATTCCTCGTAGCTAAGCTCAGGAATAACCTCCGGGTCACCACCGGATTCCACACCATAGGTAGTGTGTGGATACAAAGAATTCATAATAGCAGTCTCCAGCACATCATCTGCAGAAGAATATGCCCCCTTCATTTCGTTATATACAACACCGTTGATTGTAAGCTCTCCGGTCTTTTCATCAGTCTCATAATGCCACCCCTCCTGACGGAAGATAGACTCATTCTCATAAATATTCGGATAGAAAACTGCATCCAGATATACATGCATCAGATTTCTAAAATCCTTGTCATTGCAGCTTGCAACAGGATACATGGTCTTATCCGGATAAGTCATAGCATTCAAAAAGGTATTCAAAGATCCCTTCACCAACTCCACAAAAGGATCCTTTACGGGGAACGCCTTGGAACCACACAAAACAGAATGTTCCAGAATATGAGGCACACCTGTAGAATCCGTAGGCGGAGTACGAAAACCAATATAAAACACCTTATTCTCATCATCATTGGCAAGCAATGCAACCTTAGCGCCGGTCTTTTTATGACGCATAAGCACTGACATACAGCCAATATCTTCAATCTCTCTTTTCTCTACTATTTCATATGCCCCAAGACCTTCTAATCCATTAAGACCTGCATATTTTTCTTCAACCATATTATTACTCCTCAACTATTTATTTATAAAATCTGCATCGATTAAAAACCCATCAAAGCAAGCTTGCTGATTGCAAGCTCCTGCACAACCACACCGGCCTGTTCTTTCTCCTCGACCGTCATAGCTGCAAGCTGCCGGATAGGAAGCACCTTCGTAGTGTATTCCTTTTTTACCTTGCCGGTCAGAGACTTTTTCTCTTCAATTATGTTGACCTTAACCTTAGCCTTAAGCTGTTCATAAATCCTTACAAGAAAGCTTTTTTCCGGCAAATAATAAAGTTGTGTCTCCAAAGAATCCCTCAAATCCGCTTCCGGTAAAATATATCGTTCCACCAAAAGTTGAAATTTAAACGGGATAGTCCTATCATCCAAAAGTTCCTGAAAGGTATACTTCGTTCCTATGTACACACTGGAAACATCCTGCATGCAATATTTATAATCCTCATACATGGTTTTATTCATCTGTCAAATCCTCAATCTGGAAGCCACTCATGCGCATAGCCTCCCGAATCTTTGCTTCACTCAGCTTAGTCTCCCTGGCAAGTTCCTCCACCGTTACCTTACGACGAAGTTCCTCGGAAAGTGCCTTGGCAGCTTCAGCCACCTTGTTGACCTTGTCCTCCACCTTACGGTCTGCCTGCTCACTGGATGCATTCTCCGCAATATAATCCTCCATGGCATCCATAATCATCTTGGCAAGCATCCCCTTAGCCTCGCTGTGATGTTCCAGACTTCCCAACATACCCACGCCAAAGGCCAGCGCTACATTTCCCTCACCAATCAAATCCTCAATCAAAACACCCTGACCGGTATAAATTCTGGAAATTTCCACAACCTCATTGAGATACACTTCCGTGAGTTTATTTTGAGCCTCCACATCCCCCGCCATGGCAGAGATGGTAAATGCCTCAATCTGACCATTCGTATAAACAGGCAACGACGCAATCTCATCCAGATAATCCTGCAAATAATTTCTCTCTTCATCCGAAAGATAATCATCTAAATTTACCGGCTGACCAATTCCCACTTTATGTTTCACTAAATAATCATACACCAGCTGCAGCTGGTCGTTTGTCAGATTAAGTTCTGCAAACGCCTCCTGTACCTGCTCTTCACTTACACAATTTCCCTGTTCTTTAGCCAGGGCACGCACCTGTTCCAACGTCTGCGCAAACAAAACTTCCTGCTTCATAAAATACTCCTGTTTTTATATTATATCATTTTTCAAACAAATCTCGTGTTATACTTTGTGTTCATGAGTGAACAAATGATCCTGACAATACTCATGACTGCCTGCACACTTAGAACAATAACGAAACTCCAAATCCGGCGCATCATGTTCTGTTCTGCCACAGATACTGCACTTATGCCCACTCTGCTTCACTCCGGTCTTTACCTGATGCTTAAATTCCGCCCTGCGCTTAATCTGTTTGGGTGCCAAGTGGCTTAAACGTTTCGTCCGCAACCAGAAAATCAGAAAATTCAAAAGGGATGCCCCGCTTGCAACCATGGCAAACCAATATGCCGGATGCATTGCCAGACCATACCAGAAGTACTCAATCATATTAATAACCAATATCACTCCATATACAATACCCATCCATTTTATTTTCACCGGAATAATAAACATCAGATAGACCCGCATCTCCGGATAGGTAACGGCAAATGCAAGGAAAATGGACATATTCACATAATAGGTACTAAAAAATTGTGCTCCCTGCCGGAAGAAATATGCAGCTCCTCCCTGAGCCAGCACATCACCAAACAACAGATAGCAAACTCCCATGGTCAAAAATGCCGCAACAATAGTAATTAACATACCACCAAAAATATAAACATTGTAATGATATGTTCCCCACGTTCTCTCCAGCGTAGTTCCAAGACTATAATAAAAATACAGCATTACCAGTGTAAATATATCTAACGAAGATGGCGGACTGATAATCCATGTAAACAATCTCCACACCTGTCCATGCAATATCGCATAAGGATCCAGCGTCAGATATTGCATAAATGCAGGATTCACCAACTGCAAAACATACCCTGCCACATAACACATTATCAGAATCAGCGACAGATTGGGAATTGCATATTTACCAAATTTTCTTTCGAATTTACTCATTCCATAATTTCTCATAAATTCAATACTTCCTTTTTGATTAATAAATTCCAAACCGCTTACAGACAATCATCTCTTCAGCACGCACGAATATATTTTAGCATGAGGATTTCCATAAGTAAACCAAGCAAATTGTTTTTTAGAAAGATTTTAGCTTTGACTTATATTTCTTATATTTTATATAATTTACAGATTTTGTTCGTTGCATTTTGTATTTTTTTGGCGTATAATGGCTAGGTATGTCGTTTTTTAGTTATTAATAGGAAGAAGGAAGTTTTTATGAAATACCCCAAAAACCATGTAACACTGGGCATTGACATTGGTTCTACCACTGTCAAAATCGCAATTTTGGATGAGACACATAACATATTATTCTCCGACTACGAGCGTCATTATGCTAATATTCGTGAGACCTTGTCTTCTCTTTTGCAGAAGGCCTATAAAAAACTGGGCAATCTAACCCTCCATCCCATGATTACCGGTTCCGGCGGTCTGACTCTGGCCAACCATCTGGGTGTACCTTTCACACAGGAAGTAATTGCTGTAGCTACCTCCTTAAAGGATCTGGCACCTCAGACAGATGTTGCCATTGAGCTGGGCGGTGAAGATGCAAAGATTATCTACTTCGAGGGCGGTAATGTAGAGCAGCGTATGAACGGTATCTGTGCCGGCGGTACAGGTTCCTTTATCGACCAGATGGCTTCCCTGATTCAGACCGATGCATCCGGATTAAACGAATATGCCAAGAATTACCAGTCCCTGTACACCATAGCTGCACGATGCGGTGTATTTGCCAAAACGGATATTCAGCCCCTGATTAACGAAGGCGCTACCAAGGAAGACCTCTCTGCCTCCATTTTCCAGGCAGTAGTGAACCAGACCATCTCCGGTCTTGCCTGCGGTAAGCCCATCCGCGGTCATGTGGCATTTTTAGGTGGTCCTTTACACTTTTTGGACCAGTTAAAAGAGGCTTTCATCCGCACCTTAAATCTGGACGAAGAGCACATTATTGATTTAGACAATTCCCATCTCTTTGCCGCCATCGGCTCTGCCTTAAACGCCAAAGAGGATGTGTTTTATACTATGGAGGAAATGGTCACTAAGCTTTCCTCTGAAATAAAAATGGAATTTGAAGTAGAACGTATGGACCCTCTGTTTGAAAATCAGGCAGCCTACGAAAGCTTCAAAAAACGTCACAGTGCCCACCATGTGGCCACCGGAGACCTTGCTACATACAAAGGCTACGCTTTCCTTGGAATTGATGCAGGCTCCACCACCACCAAGGTTGCACTGGTTGGTGAGGAAGGCCAGCTTCTCTATTCCTTTTATTCCGGAAATGACGGCAGCCCCTTAAGCACTGCCATCCGCTCTTTGAAGGAAATTTACGAACAACTCCCCGAAGGAGTAAAAATTGTCCGTTCCTGCTCCACCGGATATGGTGAAGCGCTGATGAAGGCGGCATTTTTGTTGGATGACGGTGAGGTTGAGACCGTTGCCCATTACAATGCTGCAGCATTCTTCAATCCTGATGTGGACTGTATTCTGGATATCGGCGGTCAGGATATGAAATGTATCAAAATTAAGAACCAGACCGTTGACAGTGTACAGCTGAACGAAGCATGTTCCTCCGGTTGCGGTTCCTTTATTGAGACTTTTGCGAAATCCTTAAACTACAGTGTGCAGGATTTTGCTCAGGCGGCTCTTTTTGCAAAGCATCCCATTGATTTAGGTACCCGTTGTACCGTATTTATGAACTCCAAGGTAAAACAGGCCCAGAAAGAAGGAGCCTCCGTTGCGGATATTTCCGCAGGTCTTGCTTACTCTGTTATAAAAAATGCTCTATTCAAGGTAATCAAGGTATCTGATGCTTCCGAGCTTGGCAAAAATATCGTTGTCCAGGGTGGTACCTTTTACAATGATGCGGTTCTTCGAAGCTTTGAAAAGATTGCAAACTGTCAGGCAATCCGACCTGATATCGCAGGTATCATGGGCGCTTTCGGTGCTGCGCTGATTGCCCGGGATAAATTTGAGGAAGGTTACGAAACCTCCATGCTTTCTTATGAGAAAATTTGTGCCCTCAAATTCGAGACCAGCATGGCAAAATGTAAGGGTTGTACCAACAGCTGCCGTCTGACTATCAATAAATTTTCCGGCGGACGTCAGTTTATCTCCGGCAACCGCTGCGAGCGCGGTATCGGCGGTAAGAAAAATGCAACCAATGTTCCGAATCTGTACGAATACAAATTAAACAGACTCTTCTCCTATGCTCCCCTGGAAGCAGACCAAGCACCCAGAGGTACCGTAGGTATTCCCAGAGTTCTGAATATGTATGAAAACTATCCCTTCTGGTATACCTTCTTTACCGAATTGGGATATCGTGTGGTACTCTCTCCCAGCTCCAACCGCAAGATTTACGAGCTCGGTATTGAGTCCATCCCCAGCGAATCCGAATGTTACCCGGCCAAGCTGGCCCACGGTCATATCAGCTGGCTGATTAAACAGGGCGTGAAGTTTATCTTCTATCCCGCTCTTTTCTATGAGAGAAACGAATTTACAGAGGCCAATAACCATTACAACTGCCCCATTGTTACTTCCTATTCTGAGAATATCAAGAACAATGTGGAAGAAATAACAAGCGGCGAAGTACTCCTTCGCAATCCCTTCATGTCTTTCCGCGACATTGATACCATTACTTCTGCTCTGACCAAGGAGTTCAAGGAATTACCTGCCAAGGAGATTGCCGAAGCCTGCAAAAAGGCATGGGTAGAGCAGGAAAAAGCCCGACTGGACATGAAGAAAAAGGGCGAAGAAACCCTGAAATACTTAAAGGAAACCGGTAAACGCGGTATCGTCCTTGCCGGACGCCCTTACCATATCGATCCGGAAATCAACCACGGTATCCCCGAGCTGATTACTTCCTACGACATTGCCGTACTTACAGAGGATTCCATCTCTCACTTGGGAACTCCGGAGCGTCCTCTTATCGTATCGGACCAATGGATGTATCACTCCAGACTCTACGCTGCTGCAAGCTATGTCAAAACTGTGGATAATCTGGATTTGATTCAGCTCAACTCCTTCGGTTGTGGTCTGGATGCCGTTACCACCGATCAGGTGAACGATATCCTCTCCGGTTCCGGCAAGATTTACACCTGCCTCAAGATTGATGAAGTAAATAATCTGGGCGCAGCAAGAATCCGTATCCGTTCATTACTCTCCGCCATTGCAGTACGAGAGAAACTGAACAAAAAACGCGAAATCAAATCCTCTGCCATCCAAAAGATTGCATTTACAGAGGAAATGCGCAAGGATTACACCATCCTTTGTCCTCAGATGTCACCCATCCACTTTGATGTGGTGGAAGCTGCTTTCCGTTCCTGTGGATACAACTTTGAAGTACTCAGCAATGACAATAAGCATTCTGTTGATGTTGGTCTGAAATATGTTAATAACGATGCCTGCTACCCTTCTCTTTTGGTAGTCGGACAGCTGATGGAAGCACTGCTTTCCGGCAAATATGACTTGAACAAAACAGCACTGATTATCACCCAGACCGGTGGCGGATGCCGTGCTACTAACTACATTGGATTTATCCGCCGAGCACTGGAAAAAGCCGACATGGCTCACATTCCGGTAATTTCCCTGAATCTGGGAGGAATTGAAACCAATCCCGGCTTTAAAATGGATGCCAATATGCTGATGCGTGTGGCAATCGGTGCCCATTTCGGTGATATTTTCATGCGCTGTGTATACCGTATGCGCCCTTACGAGGCCACTCCCGGCAGTGTAGATGCCGTACATCAAAAATGGCTCAAGGTTGCACAAGACTTTGTATCAGCAAAACATATCAGCATTTCAAAAATGCATAAGATTTGCCGCCAAATGATTCGTGACTTTGATAATATCCCTATTTTGGATATCAAAAAGCCCCGTGTTGGTGTAGTAGGTGAGATTCTGGTAAAATACTCCCCTGCCGGCAACAATCATTTGGTTGAACTTTTGGAAAGCGAAGGCGCAGAGGCTGTTGTTCCTGATTTGATGGGCTTCATGCTCTACTGCTTCCAGAATCAGATTTATAAAGCAGAATATCTGGGTACCGGCAAGAAAGCTGCCCGCCTCTGCAAACTGGGCATTTGGGCAATTGAAAATGTCCTTTGCGGTCCCGCTACCAAGGAGTTTAAGAAGAGTAAGCATTTCTCCGCTCCCACTCCTATCAGCGACATTGTAAAATATGCAGAACCCATTGTATCCATCGGTAACCAAACCGGTGAGGGATGGTTTTTGACCGGAGAAATGATTGAACTGATTCATGATGATGTACCTAATATTGTCTGCACACAGCCCTTCGGCTGTCTGCCCAACCACGTAGTTGGTAAAGGTGTTATCAAAGCTCTCAGAAAGGCTCATCCCGAATCCAATATTGTAGCCATCGACTATGATCCCGGCGCAAGTGAAGTAAATCAGCTGAACCGAATCAAACTGATGCTCTCCACCGCCCAGAAAAACTTAAACGACTAACTTCATACAAAAAACCACTTTGGAGGACGACTTATTCTCGTCCCAACCAAAGTGGTTTTTCATATAATAATTGCATTCCTAAGATGCTGCCTGTCTGGCATCCATAAACTGCTGAAGTGCCATGGTCACCTCCTCAGGCGCCAGACCATAATCCTCAATCATATCATTTACAGCCTCAAGCTCTTTGCGTCTCTTCTCCTCCATAAGCTCCGCAAGTTCTCTCTTCTCGGATTCTACTCTCACAAGCAGTGCATCCAAAACTTCCTGCTTCGCCTGGATTTTCTCCTCTATGGATTTACGTTGTCCTCTTGCCATATACTGCCTCCTTTAAGATAATTTGTATGTATATCACAGTATATGGACAAGTGTGGTAAAATATTCCATCTTTTTTTGCAAAAACCTTTAACTTCTTACCACTCCACAACAAGTACCTATGTACTCTATCTCATCCATTCGTTTCAACACAATATCCTCTCCCTGGCTATGCAGACATTTTAAGCGATAATTCTTGCCTTCCTCCATATACTTACGGATATAGGCTCTGTCACTTCGATAAAAAGCGGCATACTCACCATCTGCAGGGAAACGGTTCTCAAACAACACAACATCTCCTTTACAAAAATAAGGAGCAAATGTGTTAGTAGGCATCATAATTGCCACATAAGCCTCTGATACTGAAGTTTCAATTTCGATAGTCTCACAGGCATCATAAATAATCCCCTTACTCACATCACCACTGGGAATCAGGCATGGTATCTTATGCTTGTCTTCGGCATCACGGTCACTTTTCGCTGCCGTAGCTTCATACTTAGCTATCAACTCAATTATACTCTTACCATGCTTGCCACAAATTCTATAATTCCGAAGCAACGCCTTTTCTTCTGTTGTATGAGGACATTTACCAATCAGGCAGTTAATACTGATATTAAAAGCCTCTGCCATTTTCTCCACGGTATCCAGTCTTGGATTAGTGGTTTTTCCGGACTTTAAATTCTTCGCTGTCTCGATGGGAACACCGCTTATCTCTGAAAAGTACTCCAAGCTCCAATTTCGCTCTGCCAGTAGTGTTACGAATCGTTGTCTTAACATAAATCTCCCCTGTGTCAAAAATGACACCCATTTTATATTTTGCCGTCGAAAATAATGTTATAAAAGATATTTCATTTTGTCAATATTTAGGATAATATTTTTTTGTAACCTATTTTTATTTATCAATGGAGAGTGAATTATGACTACGAAAAAAACAGAAACAAAAAGTCGAAAATTGAAGCCGGAGTCAACGTCCGAGCTAAACAGCATCAAAGATTTACTGTTGACTATCGGCTTTCCCCAACATGTGTATGGCTACGAATATATTATATATTCGATGGAACTGATTCTTCAGGAACCACACAGGTTGCACCACATTACAAAGGAGATTTATCCCGATGTAGCCAAGCATTTTAAAACCACTCCCGCCAGAGTGGAACGTGCTATGCGCCATTCCATTCAGACTGCATGGACTTACGGCAACATGCAAATGATTTACCGCATCTTCGGCAACAGTATCCGCCCGGATAAAATGTTTCCGACCAACACACAAATGTTAGCCGGATTGTACTATTATCTGCGCGAAAGAAATTGTGCTTAAAACGTTAAACAAAATAGGTGTAAAGTCTTATAGTTCTATAGACTTTACACCTTGTTTATTTACAGTTCGTAAGGAGTCATCTGATATACGTAATAATTCAACCAGTTGCTGTACAAATTATTACTGTGACTTCTCCACTGCAAAAGAGGTCTTTTCTCCGGGTCATCCTCCGGGAAATAGTTATAGGGCACCTGAATATCCAATCCCTTATTCAAGTCTCTCTGATATTCATTGCGCAAAGTATATCTGTCGTACTCCGGATGTCCGTTTATAAATATTTTCTTCCCCTCTTCTGCTATCGCAAGGAATACTCCTGCTTCCTTAGATTCCGCCAATACCGTAATCTCCTCGCATGCGTGAATGGCCTCCGCCGGCGTCTCTGTATGTCTGCTGTGAGGTGCCAGAAAAACATCATCAAAACCACGCACTAAGGGAATCTTCCGGTTCGCCACTTCATGTTCATAAATACCAAAAAGTTTCCTGGGAAGCTGACGCTTATTAATTCCGTAATAGTGATAAAATGCGGCCTGCGCTGCCCAACAGATATAAATAGTGGAAGTTACATGTGTCTCTGCCCAATCCAGAATTTCACAGGTTTCCTCCCAGTAATCTACCTCCTCAAAGGTAATATCTTCTACCGGTGCACCGGTAATAATCATACCGTCAAACTTACGGTCTCTAATCTCATCCAGAGAAACATAAAATTTATTCAAATGACTTGCGGAAGTATTCTGTGAAACATGACTTTTTACATTCATAAAGGTCACATCAACCTGCAACGGTGTATTGGATAAAGCACGCAAAAGCTGCAACTCCGTATCCTGCTTTATAGGCATATTATTCAGAATCAACACCTGCAAAGGTCTGATATCCTGATGCAGTGCCCTGCTTTCATCCATCACAAATATATTTTCATTTTCCAATATTTCCTTAGCAGGAAGTTCGCTCTGTGTTTTAATAGGCATCTTAAATTCCTCTTACTTTCTCTCTTATAAATCTCTAATCAAAATATCTTTTATTCAAAATACTTCTATTGCAAATATTGCGCCATAAAATCCTCTTCCGTCAAAATTGGCACATTTAGCTCCTTCGCTTTCTTATTCTTAGAAGATGCAGAGTGGATATCATTATTGATCAGGCAGGTAGTTTTCCCCGTCACACTGCCGGCTACCTTACCGCCCTTTTGTTCAATAACATCCTTTAACTCATTACGGTTCTCATAATGAGTCAGACTTCCTGTAATTACAAAACTCATACCTGCAAGAGTCTGTTCTTCTGCACTCACCTGCGGCTTCTCCAGTTCAAGTTTTTCAAGCAGTCGGTTTATCTTACGAAGATTCTCCTCATCCTGCATATAAGCAACAATACCGGAAGCAAGCACTTCGCCCACACCCTCAATTGCACTCAATTCCTCTTCGTCAGCCTTGCATAAACGCTCCAGCTCATAGTCAAACTGTTTACATAGCATCTTGGCATTGGCAACTCCGATTCCTGCAATACCGAGAGCATATACCAACCGGGGCAATGTAGTTTTTCTGGCAACTTCAATACTATCTATCAGTTTCTTATAGGACTTCTCACCAAAGCCTTCCATATTGGTTATTTCATCTTGGTACTGTTCCAGTTCAAACAAATCGGCAAATTCATGAATAAAACCGTTTTCAATAAACTTTTCCAAAGTTGCCTCAGAAAGGCCGTCAATATTCAATGCATCTCTGCTTACAAACAAAGTAAACGCCTTAATCTGTTTTGCAGCACACTTTTCATTCATACAATACAGTGACTGTACATCATTCAGCTGCTTAATATGTGTCGGTCCGCCGCACACCGGACAAACTTCCGGAATTTCAAGGCTGTCACTTCCCGTAAGATTCTCTGCAATCTGAGGAATTATCATATTTGCTTTATATACAGTAATTCTGTCGCCAATACCCAGTTTCAGACTTCTCACAATACTTACATTGTGCACGGAAGCACGGCTGACCGTAGTCCCCTCTAACTCAACCGGCTCAAAAATAGCTACCGGATTGATCAGACCGGTTCTGCTGGCACTCCATTCCACCTCAAGAAGTGTTGTCTCACGAATCTCATCTGCCCACTTAAATGCAATGGCATCTCTCGGAAATTTGGCAGTTCTTCCTAAAGACCGTCCATAATCAATATCCTCATAGGTCAAAACCAAGCCGTCCGAAGGAATATCATAGTTTTCTATCTCTTTCTCAAAATACTCTATACGACCCAAAATATCATCTGCATTTACAATATAATGTTCCACTACCTGAAATCCTTGCTGAGCTAAAAAAGCAAACTGTTCCATTCTGGAATTGTAAAAATCCACATCTTCTGCCTTCACCAGACTAAATGCATAAAACTGCACATTTCTCTGAGCCGTAATCTCATTATTCAACTGGCGCACCGAACCACTGCATAGATTTCTTGGATTTTTATACTTGTCAGCCTCATTCTCAATGGCCTTATTCATCTTATCAAAATCAGAATAACTAATGACAGCCTCACCACGCAAAATAAGCTCGCCCTGATATGCTATCTGCAAAGGCAGATTCTTAAAGGTTTTGGCATTATTGGTAATCACCTCACCAATCTCTCCGTTACCTCTTGTAACCGCCTTGACAAGCTTACCTCCCTGATAAGTAAGTACAATAGTCAGTCCGTCCAGCTTCCAGCTTAAAACAGCGGAATTACCCTGTAACCAGCTCTGTAATTCCTCCCGACTCTTGGTCTTACCCAAAGATAGCATGGGAGACTCGTGACGCTCCTTTGGCAGTTCATCCACCGCCTCGTATCCTACCGTAACAGTCGGACTATTAGCCAAAACAATCCCTGTCTCCTCTTCCAATGCTACTAATTCGTCATAGAGTGCATCATATTCATAATTGCTCATAACCTCTCTGTCTTCGGCATAATACGCTTTCGCTGCCTGATTCAAAGTGTCCACCAAATATTTTATTCTGTCTGATTTACTATTCTGCATTTTAATAACCATGCCCTTTCCACAACCTGCGATATTGAACCATGTCCAAAATCTCAGATCCCCTTACATAAGTCCGGTCTTCCGATATAATTCATCTGTTTCCTGTCCGTTCAGCTCACGATATGCTCCCGGTTTTAAATTCCCTAATTGTATATTCATCACCCGAACACGTTTTAATTCCTTAACACGATATCCCTGTTCCATACACATCCGCCTTATCTGACGGTTCAATCCCTGTGTCAGAACAATATTAAAGGTATACTTTCCTACTGCTTTGACTTCACAAGGTCTGGTAGTCACATTCAACTCTCTCAGATACACACCACGTGCCATCTTTGAGACAAACTCTTCTGTTACTTCCTTGTCCACTTTGACAATGTATTCTTTCTCATGTCCGTTAGCGCCACGCATCATGGCATCAATTAACGCACCGTCGTTGGTCATTAAAAGCAGACCTTCGGAATCCTTGTCCAATCGTCCGGCATAGGTCACACGTATCGGGTATTTAACCAAATCTGTAATTTTACGGTTCGCATGAGGGTCACGCTCTGTACAGGTCACGCCCACCGGTTTGTAGCATGCTAAAACCACCTTTTTCTCGCGTCCCTGTAAAATCTTTTTTCCAACCTGTACACAATCATCCGGCGACACCAACTGTCCCATACCTGCCGGCACTCCATTCACTAAAACCTTGCCACTCTCAATCAGTTTATCTGCATCCCGTCTGGAACAGATACCACATTGCGCCAGATATTTATTAAGGCGAATATTGCCCTGCTCCTTCGCATTACTTTGCATAGATTTCCAGTTCCTCCAATTGCACAACCTTCGGCACACCGCAAGCCTCTGTCAGCCCTCTCTTCGCCGTAGCATCTGCAAGTTCATTATATTTAATATTGCTGTGAGCAGCAACCTTTGTAAATTGGATTTTGATACGCTGCCCCCACTCACGCATAGACTGTGCATAAATCTGTGTCAATTCCGTCTTACTGCGCCATGCCCCTGTAACCCACTTCTCAATACCTTCATAGTCATAACACAGTTCCACTTCCTTATAGCCGTTCAGCATTGCAGTCTTCACGGCATACATTGCCCCCAGCATCTCACCGGTTACATTTCTATGTTTTAGAGACTGTGGATTATCTCCATTACCATAAGCCAACCGAATCTCTCCGCCATCTAATAAAAAAACACACCCAAATGCATACTTCGGCAAGGAATCATCATAACTTCCATCCACATAGACCAGCAGGCGTCCGGGAATCGTATCATAGTCATTTTGATTTGAATCGACTGCTTTTACCACAATATTTGCTCCACCGCCTAAATACGCAGAAGCCTCTTCCTGTGTCGCAAAACCTTTATATTCTGCTCCCGGGAATCCGTCTACAGCAGCTTTACACTCAGCCCATTCGGTAAAAATTCCTGTAGTCTTTCCTTTTTTTACTGCATAATATTTTTTTGCCGCCATAAGCCTGCATCTGCTCCTTTTCATTTTCTTGCCAATTATATTATTATAACTCATAACATTCAAAAAGAGAAGTGAAAAGGTTTACAGTCTTAATATTTTACAGGACTTTGTACCTCCATATACTTCAACTATGATATTTTTTGTATAACTTGTATTTTTTCACTATGTTCACTTACCACACATTTAAGAACTGATATGTCTGATTTCATCATTTCATAATCCTCCACACTATACTTATATCTGTCAAAAGTGGAAGTATAACAAGCTTCTATTTGTCTCAAACGAGGCAACATATCTGTTTCTAAAGATAGCTCAACTTTCTTTAACCTGAATTCCGATTTACTTAGCCGGTCTTCTACTCTATCCAATCGCTCTTCTACTCTATCCAGACGTTCCTCTACTCTATCCAGACGTTCCTCTACTCTATCCAGACGTTCCTCCACCTTATCCAAGCGCTCTTCTATCCTGTCCAGACGTTCCTCCACCTTATCCAAGCGCTCTTCTATCCTGTCTAAACGTTCCTCGATTTTACTCACACGGATTTTTAATTCATTGATATCCGTTTTTATTTCCCTGATATCCTCCCTAATAGGCTCCAACAACTGAGACATTGCTAACAATAATTCATTATTTGTCATAATCTATACTCCTTTCAGATTTATCATACATTCAATGGCACAAAATCCTGCTCATCCATATTCAGTTGTCAATGTTCTACAAAGTTTTTGGTAAAAATAATCAGAATTGATTGAATGAACAAAAAAGAAATGTTTCGTAAATAGATTGCCGATGCTCAGAACAGCACCTTGATATGAGGGGGGAGAAACACCCACAAGCACCATTTCTGAATGCCTGTGGGTGTTGTTGATTTATTGTAGCATTACACTTTTTATTAGTCAATCCTACAAACTATAAAATTTTAATAAACAAATTGATTACGTTTCTTACATATCCGAATCTGCATAATCCATTGTATACTGCATAACTGTATCATAAGAAATAATGCCTTCCTTACACAATCTGCTCAGACTATCATTCAAAGTACACATGCCCTGACGGCCGGATGTCTGCATTACAGAAGTCATCTGAGCAATCTTGTTAGTACGAATCATATTTCTTATTGCATCATTACATACAAGAATCTCTAATGCAGCGGTACGACCACCTTTATCATCAATTCTGGGCACCAAAGTCTGTGCAATGATTCCCTGAAGCAGATTTGCAAGCTGCATACGCACCTGATCACGCACATCCACAGGACACTCATCAATAATACGGTCAATCGTCTGTGCCGCACTGGCAGTATGCAAAGTAGCAAGTACTAAATGACCTGTCTCTGCCGCTGTAAGCGCAAGTGCAATCGTCTCATAATCTCTCATCTCACCGACAAGAATAACATCCGGGTCCTCACGCAACACACTTTTCAATGCAGACTTAAAATCCGGTACATCTCTGCCAAGCTCTCGCTGATGAATAATTGCCTTTCCGGGTGTATAACGATACTCGATAGGATCCTCAATCGTAATAATATGACAGGCACGCTTTTTATTAATATCATCAATCATAGATGCCAAAGTAGTAGTCTTACCACTTCCGGTAGCGCCGGTGACTAACACAAGACCTTTTCGTTTAGCCGCCAACTCGCTAAGGACAGGAGGCATCTCCAGTTCCTCCAAAGACGGAACCTGCGTATTCAACAGACGAATTGCCGCTGCAGCACGTCCATTCTGATGGAACACATTTACTCTCTGTACAGAACCGTCTCCGATTTCAAAACTAAAATCCAAATCCACACCATCCGTAGTAAACTTTTTCTCCTGTTCCGCAGACAGAATAGAATGAATCATACGATTCACTGCAATGTCATCTCTTTGACCAAATTTTCTAAGTTCACCGTTTACACGAATTACCGTATCCGCTCCCACTGTAAGGTGAATATCGGATGCCATTAACTGACGCGCCTGAATAATAAGCTGTTCCATATCTGACTGCATACCCTGACGCGGCTGCATTCCAAATTGTTCCATATCCATCTGTACACCCTCTCTTTCTCTAATGTCCTTTATTTAATCTTAAACTGTATACCGCTTGCAGATAAATACACATCACTTGAAACATTCGCAATACGCTGATTCACAATACCCAGAATTTTACGAAGAGCTTTTAACGTAGGATCTTCCGGTGCAATGGAAAATCCTGTTTCCAAGGTAATTACCACCAAGTCACCCTCAATCAGTCGAGTCTCATCCTGCATATCCATTACATCCTCGATTATACGTTTCGCAATTACCTTCTCCATGTCACTGTCACAATCTGCAATGTCCGGACACATCTGTTCCATTACTTTGACTGTATAATCATACAGATTATCAAAAATCACAAATTTGTGTCTATTGTAGAGTCCCTGCGGATTCGAAGTGACATTCTCCCTAATATCCCATTCCACATAATTATTCTTATTGCCATACTCGATTCTGTTGCGGGTATCCGCATCCATCTCCCCGGGACATATGTAAAGTACGTTATCACATGCCACGAACTGAGAAATTGCCCATCTGGATTTGCCACTGGCACTTCCTCCGGTTACAAGAATTGTTCTTGCCATTTGCTTCCATCTCCTTTCGTAAACGCCTTTACTTATAATTTAACATTTTTTTCTTTTATTGTAAATAAAATTATTGCTCAATTAGATCAAAAGACCAGTCATTTGCAGAATAATACTTCGCCAAAATACCCCGAATCTGTTCCGTATCCTCATCTTCACGCCAGTCCATAAGCATACCTGCATCCTGCCCGTAGTTGTTTACCGCATACACATCTGCCCCCTGCTCTATCAGATAAGGTAGCATATCCGCATATTGTTCATCCTTCGGGTAATCGGCAATTCGATGAATGGCCGTATAGCCACAGAAATCGGCAGTATTTATATCTGCACCATGCTCGACCAACAACTGCACCGCAGCCAACTCCCCACTATCCACCGCATATAAAAATGGTGTGTAGCCGCACTCATCCGTGTTACGAAAAGCATACGGATCATTGGCATCCCTATAGCAATGGCTCTCATACTCCCTGACATGACGATACTGTACAGCATTGACATCTGCTCCATAATCAATCAACAGCTTCATCATCGCTAATTCTTCATCTGTTAACACATCGTCTATGGGGTCCTCAAAATCATCCCAAAATCCACCACATTCACACAAATAAGACAGAACAGTACGCTCACCATCCTTTGCCTTTTCATTGCTCTCCAAGGTACAATCCGGACTCACACCCTTTTGCAAAAGCGCCTCTACCCGCTCATAATTGCCCTTTTGTACCTGAATGGCCAAAGAATTATGCATAGTCCACGCACCGGATACCATACTATACCCCATAAAAACAACTACAAAAATAAGCGGCATCATAAAAACACCGCCTATTATTCCGGGCACTATATATTTTGATTTTTTCTTCTGTTCCTTTTTTCTTTGTTTTATCCATTGCACCAATGAAACAACGAGAAACACAATACCTATCAGTGTTGGCACTCCTAACATAATCAAAAATGCCAAAAGTCCCAACGCAAATATACCCATAAATGCCATTTTTACTCTCCTGAAACATACATACTATCGCCAAAGCTGAAGAATCTGTAGCGTTCTTTAATAGCTTCTCGATAAGCCGCCAGAACATTCTCTCTTCCGGCCAAAGCAGATACCAACATCACCAGTGTAGACTCCGGCAGATGGAAATTAGTAATCAATGCATCCAACACCTTAAACTGATAACCGGGATAGATAAAAATCTCTGTATCTCCACAACCGGCTACAACCCTGCCATTTTCATCGGCTGCACTCTCCACGGTGCGACAACTGGTAGTTCCTACGCAGATAACCCTGCCTCCCTGCTCCTTCGTACGATTAATCAGTTCCGCCGTCTCTTCTGTGACCTCATAGGCCTCGGAATGCATATGGTGTTCCAAAACATTTTCTTCTTTAACAGGTCGGAAAGTTCCCAGTCCCACATGAAGTGTCACATAGGCAATATTTATACCTTTTTCCTGAATCTGCTTTAACAGTTCCTGTGTAAAATGCAAACCTGCCGTGGGCGCGGCCGCTGAGCCCTCATATTTAGCATAAACAGTCTGATAACGGTTCTTATCCTGAAGCTTATGAGTAATATAAGGAGGCAGAGGCATCTCTCCTAAACGATCCAATACCTCCTCAAAAATCCCCTCATATTCAAAGCGAATTAATCGATTTCCTTCTTCTACTGTCTCAAGAACCTCCGCATGTAACAGACCGTCTCCAAACACAAGACGAGTTCCCGGTTTACATTTTTTACCCGGCTTCACCAAAGTTTCCCAAACATCGGCCTCTCTGCGCTTTAACAAAAGCACTTCCACATGAGCTCCTGTACCTTCACGTTCGCCAAGAAGTCTCGCCGGAATTACTTTTGTATTATTAAGCACAAGACAATCGCCGGGATTTAAATACTCTATAATATCTTTAAAAACATGATGAGTAACCTCACCTGTATTTTTATCCAGCTTCAAAAGTCTGGAAGAGGAGCGATCCTCCAGGGGGTCCTGAGCAATCAGCTCCTCCGGTAAATCAAAATAAAAATCTGACTTCCTTAATTCCATATTTACTCCACTCTAGAAAACTTTATCACTATCTGCGTGTTCCATGAAAGCTCTGTATCCTCTGTAGGTCTCATATACGTCTGCCTTACTGGTAGCCTCCCACGGCGCATGCATATTAAGCACAGCCACTCCACAGTCAATTACATTCATTCCATACAATGCCAGCATATATGCGATGGTTCCGCCACCACCCAAATCCACCTTGCCAAGCTCCGCCGTCTGGAAAAGAACCTTCTCTTTATCAAAAATATCTCTGATATGCGCAATGTACTCTGCATTGGCATCATTAGAACCGGACTTACCACGGGCACCGGTAAACTTCAGAAGCACCATACCATTCCCCATATATGCCACATTCTTTCTGTCAAAGCTTGCTGCATAGCCGGGATCATACGCACTGCTTACATCAGAAGAGAGCATGCAGCTGCGCGACAGACATCTGCGCAGGTTCAGCTCACTGTAGTCTCCTGTAAGATTCATAAGTTCCGCTACCGTATTTTCAAAGAATCTGGACTGCATACCGGTGGCTCCCACAGAACCAATCTCCTCTTTGTCCACCAAAATACAGCACTGTGTACGAGATGTCTTAGGAGAATCCAACATTGCCTTCAAAGAAGTAAATGCACACACTCTATCATCCTGACCATAAGCCAGAATCATACTTCGGTCAAAGCCGGCTTCTCTTGCCTTACCGGCAGGAACCACCTCAAGCTCTGCTGAGAGGAAATCATCCTCTTCCATATCATAGGTCTCCTTCAGAATCTGAAGAATCCCTGCTTTTACAGCATCCTTGGCAGTAGCCTTCTCCGCCTCATCCTTCTTATCCTTTTTACCGGATTTTTTCTCAATAACAAGAGGTTTATTACCAACAATAATATCCAGGGCTTCTCCCTCAATTACTTTTGCAGCCTTTTTTTCGAGTTGCTCAGCTGCCAAGTGAATCAAAAGATCAGACACAAAGAACACCGGATCATCCTCATTTTCACCCACATTGATTTCTACGGTAGTACCGTCTTTTTTCACAACCACACCATGAAGCGCCAACGGTATGGTAACCCACTGGTACTTCTTCACACCACCATAATAATGGGTATCCAAATAAGCAATACCGCCATCCTCATAGAGTGGATTCTGCTTGATATCCAGTCTGGGACTGTCAATGTGAGCACCCAAAATATTCATGCCCTCACAAAGCGGCTTGTCACCTACATGGAACATAATCACAGACTTATTCATACAAACACTGTAAACCTTATCACCGGGCTTTAAAGCAGACCCTGCTTTAGCCAGTGCAGAAAGCTCCACATAACCGGCATCCTCAATAATATTTACAATATTATCCACGCACTCTCTTTCCGTCTTTCCATTATCCAGAAAGCTTCTGTACTCCTCATTCAACTTCTCCAGCTTCTTCAAAGCCTTGGCGTCATAAGTCTCCCAGACATTCTTCTTTTCCATTTTTTACCCCTTCTATCTTCCTCCGCGGAAGCATTTTTACTGCAACTTGCGCCTGTAGATGATAAATTGCCTCAATCCATCCCCCCCTACTGGCGCAGTTCGATACCCATCTGCTCCAGTCCGTTCAAAATCTTCTTCATTGCAGCAGTTACATCAGCTTCCTCCAAGGTTCTGTCCTTAGCACGGAAAGTGATGGAATATGCAACTGACTTAAAGCCTTCCTTAATCTGACTTCCCTCATAGAGATCAAATAATGCATAGCTCTCCAGAAGCTTACCGCCACGCTGCTCAATAATCTGTTCGATCTGACCAACCAAAATATTCTTAGGTACCACCATACTGATATCACGACTCACTGCAGGGAACTTCGCAATACCTTCGTACTTTCTGTCAAAAGTGGTAAAAGGAAGCACCTTAGGCATATCCAAAACTGCCACATAAGCCTTGGTTCCGATATCATAGTTGTCGCAAACCTCAGGATGCACCTCACCCAGATAACCGATTACCTCGCCCTGATATTTCACCAGTGCCTGACGTCCGGGATGCAGGAAAGGCTTGCCAGCCTCAGGATCATACTCCTTCTTGCCATCCATACCAACGCTTTCAAAGAATTCCTCTATTACACCCTTCATGGTGAAGAAATCACCATCGCCATAGAAACCAAGAGTAAACTGCATTCTCTCATCTACATAATCGGTTACGGGCAGCTCCTTGGGCAGATAGATATTGCCCAGCTCATATAACTTAACATTTTTATTTCTACGGTTATAGTTGGTGGACAGGCTGTTAAGCATACCATTCAGAGAAACGGTTCTCATAACAGAGAAATCCTCTCCCAAAGGATTGGAAATCGTCACTGCCTGACGAAGTACATCGCCCTCGGGAATTAACAGCTTATCAAACACCTTAGGACTCTCGAAGGAATAGGTCATTCCCTGAGAGAAACCACAATATTCTGCAATGCTTCTTGCCTGCTTCTCGATGCGGAGTTTGTGAGGAAGCTTACCCATGGTAGCCTCGCCACTGGGCAAAGTAGTAGGAATCTTGTCATAGCCATAGAATCTTGCCACTTCCTCCGCAAGGTCTGCACGGCTCAAAAGATCCTGTCTGAAGGAAGGAATCTCCAAACATCTGTCACCGCAGCTGTTTGCAATCACTTTAATCTCAAGACGTTCAAACATCTCCAACATATCAGCCTCAGAAATATTGGTTCCCAAAAGCTGATTGTATTTCTCAGGCTCAAAAGGAAGCACCTTCAGTTCTGCCAAAGGCTCCTTCACATCCACAATACCGCCTACAACCTCACCACAGCCAAGCTCCTCAATGAGCTGACACGCGCGATTAATAGCTGCCTCTGCATTTCTGGGGTCTAAGCCCTTTTCAAACTTACCGGAAGCATCAGTTCTAAGTCCTACTCTCTTAGCGGACTTACGGATATTTGCACCATTGAAAGTCGCTGCCTCAAACAAAACGGTCTTAACATCGTCAGTAATCTTGGAATTCTCACCACCCATGATACCTGCAATACCAATCTGCTTCTCTGCATCACAAATCATCAAAACATCATTGTCCATCTTACGCATCTGACCATCCAGGGTCTGGAACTCGTCACCGTCATTTGCTCTCTGAACAATAATCTTCTTACCTGCAATGGTATCCAAATCAAAAGCATGCATGGGCTGACCAAACTCTTCCATTACGTAGTTGGTGATGTCAACCAAATTGTTGATAGGTCTGATTCCGCTTGCTGCCAGTCTTCTCTGCATCCATTCAGGGGAAGGAGCAATCTTGATATTCTTGCAGACTCTCGCACAATAACGAGGGCAAAGGTCAGTATCCTTTACCTCTACACTAATATAATCATTTACATCCTCATCATTACCTGTCACCTTTACTTCAGGCGCAACAAAGGGCTTTCTAAAAGTAGCAGCCGCCTCTCTTGCAATACCAAGGATGCTATAACAGTCTACGCGATTACTGGTCACTTCATACTCAAAAACCGTATCATGTAATCCCAAAAGTTCTACCGCATCTGCACCCACTTCCACATCCGCAGGGAAAATATAAACGCCATCCTCCGGTGCATCGGGATACATATTATGATCAGAGCCAAGCTCCTCAATGGAACACATCATACCGTTGGAAGGAATACCACGCAATTTTCCTGCCTTGATACGGATACCATCCTCAGGGAGAGGACTTCCGTCATGGCCGCCTGCAACCTTACCACCATCCAAAACAACGGGAATCTTGTCTCCTTCTTTTACATTGGGTGCACCGGTTACAATCTGAATAACCTCACTGCCAATATTTACCTGACACACAATCAGTTTGTCTGCATCAGGATGTCTTTCTATGGAGTCAATCTGTCCTACCACAATCTTTTCCAGATTCTTGTCTTTTCTTTCAAAACCTTCTACCTTGGTGCCGCTTAAGGTCATCGCATCGCGATACTCCTGATCGGTGCACTCAAGCTCGGGCACATATGCCTTAATCCATGATAACGCTGTATTCATGTTTTTTTCTTCCTTTCTTTTGCCAGTGTTATATGCCTTGGGTGGGGGCCGGGTATTGGATATATTCTTGTCGGACACGCTTCCGCTCGGACAAAAACGTAGCGGACACGTAGGGCTGCAAGGTACGCAGCCCAAGTGCCGACGTTTTTTTACGGTCCGAAGAAGAACATATCCAATACCCGGCCCATCAACAAGGCATTTGCATTTCCATAAGTAAAGAATAACCAAACATCTGTCTTAAAAATATTTTGATTATCCCTGCACTTTATTCATAAATTAGAATTGCTTCAAAAATCTAATGTCGTTTTCATATAAGAGACGCATGTCGTCGATTTCGTATTTGAGGAGAGCGATACGCTCGAGTCCTACGCCGAATGCGAAGCCGGTGTATTCTTCGGGGTCAATGTTGCTCATCTCGAGTACGTGGGGATGTACCATACCGCAGCCTAAGATTTCAATCCAACCTTCGCCTTTACAGAAACGACAGCCGGTACCACCACACTTAAAGCAGCTTACATCCATCTCTGCACTGGGCTCTGTGAAAGGGAAATGATGGGGACGGAATTTCACCTTAGTGTCTTCACCAAACATCTCTTTTGCAAACTCTGCCAATGTACCCTTCAAATCTGCAAAGGTAATATTTTTATCGATTACCAGACCTTCAATCTGATGGAAGGAAGGTGAATGGGTTGCATCTACCTCATCTGCACGGAACACTCTTCCGGGTGCAATCATACGGATAGGAAGCTTGCCCTTTTCCATCTCGTGAACCTGTACACCGGAGGTCTGGGTACGCAGCAAAATATCTCCGTTAATATAGAAAGTATCCTGCTCATCCTTAGCAGGATGGTCTGCGGGAATGTTAAGTGCCTCAAAATTGTAATAATCCTTCTCGATTTCAGGACCTTCCACAACCTCATAACCCATACCAACGAAGATACGCTCTACCTCTTCCTGTGCGATGGTATTTGGATGTCTGTGACCAATTTCTGTCTTCTTAGCAGGCAGGGTTACATCGATAACCTCAGCCTTCATCTGTGCCTCTCTCATAGCACGTTCCATCTGGGTCTTGCGCGCCTCAAGCACAGCCTCAATCTCTGCTCTGGCATCATTTACCCACTGACCCACTTTAGGTCTGTCTTCAGGTGCCACGTCCTTCATGGACTTCAAAACACTGGTTAATTCACCCTTCTTACCCAGAACACTTACACGGATTTCATTCAGCTGCTCTGTTGTCTCACAACTGTTAATCTGTGCCAGCGCCTGTTCTCTGATCTGATCTACTTTCGCTTTCATCTTATTCCTCTTTCTGCGCCCACGGCGCTATTTTAATCTTTAGACAAAGAAAGTCCCTTGCCATAAACGGCAAGGGACGTATAATACGCGGTACCACCCTATTTCCCGAGATTATGAAACTTTCCCTCTCACTCTCAGGCACTCATCCTACGCATAACGTGCGCGACCCGGTTCGGACTACTTACAATAGGTATCAGCTTTTAAAGCTTGTATTGTCTTGAATCAGAAAATGTTCACCCGAACAGCTCCGGTGGGAATTTCGACATTTTATCTGAACTGAAACAGGTTTCCAGCCGCTGACCCGTTCTCTCTGACAGAAGATAAAATACTACTATGCACCTTCACAGCTTTTCACTTCTATCTATTGTAGTGAATTTATTCCGGAATGTCAAGGGTTTGTATTCTTTTTCTCTTCTTTTGCGGTTCCCATTAACACCTTATTTACAGGTGCAAAATAATGATTAATCCATGCACCGATTAACACAATATACATTCCCAGATACATCCAGAACATTACAATCACAATAATAGACAAGCTGCCATAAATACTGAATGCACCGGAACGATTTACATACAAAGAAAAACCCCACGAAAACACACTCCATACCACTGCAGAGAAACATGCTCCCGGAATCTGTTCCTTAAACCTAAGCTTCTTATTCGGAACATAAGCATATACAGCTGCAAACATCATTGTAAGCAATGCCCATACAATCAAAAACCGAAACTCCATATAAAAAGATACAAGCATATTTAACTGCGGCAACTGATACAGAATTAAATTTACCAACCGATTACCGAACACCATTACCACCAAAAACAAGATAATGATTAACAGCATCACAATTGTATAGCAACTGGATATCAGACGCACCACAAAATAATTACGCTTCTCCTCTACGTCATTCAAAGCATTCAACCCTCGCATAAGTGCCAAAACACCTTTCCCCGCCGACCAGATTGTTACAAGAATTGCTAAAGATAAAGTCCCTGCAGACTTGCGATACACATATCGTATCAATCCGGTTGTCAGAGATTCTGCAGCTGAAGGCACCACATGTTTCACTAATTCTATTAAATCCTCTGCTGTAAGCGGTGTATACGGCAACACAGTACAGATTACAATGAGCATCGGCACAAGCGACAAAAAGAAGAAAAATGCCGTACTGGCCGCATGAGCTGAAATATTTAATTTTCTCATTTTGACAGAAAAATCCCGCCATATCACCCAACACTTATGAAGCATAAATCACTCTCCTGTTATCTAATAAGCCGATTCCACATTACAATTCTCATAGAAAAAAAGCAGAATATCCTCACTGGTATATCCCTTTGCCGCCATAGCTCTCGCAGCATTCTGACTCATTCCGGCTCCATGGCCAAAGCCTCCTCCAATCAAGTTGTAGGACACCACCTCTCCGTGTTTTTCCTCAGTTTCTATGATGAAAAATCCACTGGGCAAAAGGTATGGCATGGCAACCTGACTTCCGTTTTGTCTGACAACCTTTGTCTCACCATCACAGAGCACATATCGGATATTGTGTTCTGTAATCACCTTATATATGCCATTATTGGTCTCAAGAATCAATTCATCTGCCACGCCTCCGCTTCCGCGCTCAGAAATAAAAATATCTTTAATTTCATCAAAATCCTTAATATCCTGACTGACATATTTTCCCTTTTTATTTTGACTCAGCACCAATTTTTTCGATGCTTTGTAACGTTTCTTTAAAGCCTCACAGATATGCTCCGGATCAAGTTCTTTCACCTTATAAGTCCAACGATACCAACCTTCCCCTGACTCAAAATCATCCTTGCTAAAGGAAGTTATAAATTCCGCAAAATTCTCTTCCTGACGTAGAAATTCACCCATATCCACAGGAATCATGACACTGGTATCGCTACCTGTTTCCATCTGTTGTTCCCTAAGCATCAGCTTTCTTTGCATAGTGGACTCATTAATCGTCTCTGCTTTTAAATAATCAATTGCCGCTGCTGCATCTGTCTTCCATACATTAGCATCACTTCCCACACCGCAGGAAGTGGAGTAATAATAAGTTCCCGCCAAGCTTCCGGCCGCCGTTTTTAAAAGCTGTCCATATGTTTCCTTTACTGCACCGGTAGTGCTCTCATTTTCTAAAATATTATTGTACACCTGATAAGAGGTACTGTCGTCCACATGAGCACCATAAGCCGGATAAGCAGCATGCTGCATATGTCCATAGGCATAAGTTCTGGCACAGATTGCCTGAGCCTTCAACGCCTCCTTCGGATAGGATGCCGGCATCTCACTGGGCACTACGGAATACAAATATTCCTCCAGAGATACCTCATTGACTACTGCAATCTCTTCCCCCTCTTTTATGAGTTCAATATGTCCTCTATAGCCCGGAACGCCCTGACTTCTGCTGACATTTTTCAGAATCACCTTTCCCGTAAGCGCAACAGGTTTTACCATGATTCTCTCTCCCGAAAAATATGCATTCTCCGGATTAATGATGATCTCATCCCCTGCTGCATATTCCTCTGTCACTTCCTGCCCAAGAGAACCATAAGTCAATTTAAAACCGGTATCTGCAGTAACCACTATTTCCTTATGCAAATTGCTCTCAAAATCTCCCGTCTTAACAAGCACACGAATGGAATCCATAGTCTCCTCACGCACCATGAGAATACCACAGACTTCTCCATCCTCCATAATCAAATCAGCAAAGTCATATCCAAATGCCAAATCCTCATATGTACACATGGCTAATGTGTTGAAAATCCGATATCCGCGGTAGTCGGAAGCAAGGGGCAACTGACCATATCCTTCCACCTCTACCGAAGTTTCATCGGCACTAAGAATGACACCATGAACCTTCTCTGTCTTAACAATTACATCCGTCACTCTTCCATCTGTCAAAATCACGTCTGCAAGCTGTTCCCTAAAATTTCGGTCCGGCTGATATAAATGAAGTTCTGTCTTTTTTGCCTCTTTCACCGGTACATCCCACTGCACTTCGCCATTCTCATCCACAGCGGCCTCCACCGTACCATAATCATAACTTTCCTCCTGTCCGTTCCGATACAAAAGCAGATTATCCTCACCAACTTCGATGAGCCATACATTGGAAAGTTTTGTGAGCACAGGTATATGGGGCATAGGCTTAGGCTCCTGCGGCTTGGGCTGCATATGTATATAAAGTTGTCCTGCCATCAGAAACAGCAACAAAAATATACCCAGCACACAGATCCATGCCTTCAACTGCATACGTTCTTTTTTATTCAATTTACCTGACTGATTCTTATTTCCCAATCCCTTCCATTCCTCTTATACATAAAATATATCTAGTTTAAAAGAGCAGCCCTTTCGGACTGCTCCCTCTTTTGTCATGTTTGCCCAAAATGCCGCCCTTTACTTTTTGACTCCTAGCAATGCTAGGTGGGTAACCGCAACCAAACTTTTGTCTTCCACTGCGATCCGACAGTGCAAGCACCATCGTGGAGGCCTGACAGCCATCTGGCAATATAGGAATCCCGTTTAAAGTAAATGTAGGTTCAAAACTAGTAAAGGTTATCGTGCATCTCAGGTTAATTATATTATATCTAATTTGTGTGTAAATTACAACAGCAATTTTTGTCAAAACAACAATCCTTTTGCATTATTTCTTGCGAATATTCAACCACCAAAACACGGGAAACAAAGGGATATTAATAAAATACAGCAACAACGCCCATACAATTTTCTTGTCCTTAGACCATCCGGGCATTCGAAATGTAAGTATGGCAAACCATATTATATCTATCAACCCCACTAAAAGGCCTATCGCCATACTTAAAAACATAAAAATAAGCTTATGCTCTTCGTTTCCTGTCTGTGTAAACATACCGGAAAACCCTACCATCAATCCCGCTGCAATAGAAACAAATGGTATGAATGCCATAACTCCCGCAAAAAACTTGTACATTTCTTCACCCTCACCTGCAAATAAATTACTTATGGATTATCCTTCACAATTGCATTCCACCAGAAAAACGGAAATACTAACATGTTTAAAAAATAAACAAGCAATCCCCATACAACCTTTTTATCGGTTGGCCAGTCTTTTCTGCATGCAATAATAATAAACCAAACAATATCCACCCAGGTTACTGCCACACATATAAACATCACCACACATGCTGTTATAGCCAATGCAAGACCTGCATCCCCACCGGAAGTCTCAGCCATAACCATACCAATTACCAACATAATCATAGATACCGCAAAAAGTACAATCGGTGCAAAGGACATAATTCCTATTAACGTCTTTTTCATCTTAGTCTCCATTCAATTCTTAGAAAACCCTCCCCACAATACAGCGGGGAGGGTCGTCATCATTGTTATATACTGTTCAGACAGATTATGCCTGCTCAACCAGCTTCTTAAGAGCCTCAAGAGCCTCATCAGGAAGCTTGTCATAACCTTCCTTGTTGGTTGCGAAGCCTTCAACAGCGTTTACACGGCTCTGCATAGCAGCCTTAAGTGCTGCAACGTAGTCAGCATTGTTAAGGTCAGGAGTGAAGTCAGCAGTCTTGCCATCCCACTCGTACATAATCTCGATATCATCGAAGTTAGCCCACTTCTCGAACTTAGCCTTGCCCTCAACGATAGTCTCAAGGATACCAGAGTATCTGC
>SVFL01000072.1 GCA_015056885.1 Lachnospiraceae bacterium | reverse complement strand
TGGAGCTGACTGTATGTATGCCTGACGGTAGCAGACATAATATTTATATGCGCAAGCATTACAATGCACAGCAGCCGCACATATCCGAAGATTTTGTGAAGTTAAATCAGGCATTTCTGGACTGTGGTGTGGTTGAAAAGGTGCAGTTTGGCGATGCCCGGTGTCTTTTGTGTGATGCGAATGGTGTTTTTGAAGTAACGAGACATGTGCTGGCGCCGGATCCGGAGTGTCTGGTTACAGCTCCCCATATTCCACCTGAGAGATGGCAGGAATATGGGAAACAATAATTTGATTTATATATCACCCGGGTTCGGCGATTCGGGTAACGCCTACATAGATATCCGAGATTTCATACCAGGTGGCATAGTCTGTGACACCGGTTTGAGGAAGATTGAAAATGCTTTGAAAAGCGCGCACGCTTTGGGCGGTGGCAGGACCGTAAATGCCGTCAGGCGTGACGGTAGGAATAGCAGGATAATTACGGGCGATACGATTAAGTTGTGTTTGTAGTTGGCGCACTTTGTCTCCGGAGGCGCCGATACTTAAGGCGTAGCCGGGGAAAGAGGACGGAACGCCGGAAATCATATCTGCCGTAGCAATATACATATCATTGCCATAATAATATCGGATAATATCGATGGCGGAATATCCCTCTTCGGCTAAATATTTGGAACCCCACTGGCTCAGGCCGTTGCAGCTTACGCGGTCGCCGTCACAGTAGGATGTGAAAATCGGTTGTCTGACGCCCGGACGAGCCAGATAGTTGGCAAAAATAGTATCTACAAGATAATCAATGTTTTCAAAAATGTTTCGTCCGTAAATCCACTTCTGGTCATAAGCTGTGGATGAGGTGATGGTGAAAGGGTAGCCTTGGCCCCTGTACCATTCTGTGTAAACTCTGTTTAATGTTACGGACATTATTACCAATATATTGGCATAAATTGCAGCCTCCGGCCAAGTCGAGTAGATTTCGCAGGAGGCTACATTTTTGATATAGTCCTTGTAGCGAACCCAGTAGTTGGGGGCAGCGGAGTCGGAAGGTACTCCGTCATGAACAATAATATATTCAGGAATAACCACTCTGCTTAGGACAATTTCGCCGCTTTCATCCATGGGTTTGATTTCATCTTCGGGAATTTTGGGTGGATAATCGCCGTACAGTGTGTGATCGGGTATGATGATAAACTGTTCAGCTTCCTGAGCAGACTCCAAGGGTGTCATAACAACCGGCTGGAGAGAGAGGGAGCCGGAGAGTAGTTCGGAGCCGGAGACTTCTACCGGTTCATATCCCTCTGCGGTTACTGTAATGTTGTATTCCGAATAGGGGCGGAATTCAAATTCCGGCGTCAGGGAAAGTGCTACAGGTGGTGTGGGTAAAGTTACAATGGGGGTCTGGCCGGAACTGTCAGTGGTTAGGGTTTCCAGTATTGTGTCCGGTTCTTCAGTTCTGGTAATGACAACGGTGGCATTGGCCACGGGAATCATACCGATTGTTGAGACGACACTTACCCGCAGTGAGCCGGTGCTGTCAGAACCTTCGGCTGCAGGAGTGATATTGTTGATGGTGTCCATGTTTGTATATATGTCCATAAAGATACCTTTTACAGGGATTTGTTGTCTTAAATATATGCGTTAGAAAAAAATATGTTACATCTGCTTGACAAAAAGCTTGTGCTATTGTACTATTGTATTACAAGTTTAATACAACCTAGGGAAAGGATGTGAGTGGATGGCGTGGAAACTGGATTCAGACAGACCAATTTATGCTCAGATAATGGAGCGCATTCAAATGCAGATTGTTTCCGGATATTATCCTCCCGGTGGGAAGTTGCCGACGGTAAGGGATCTGGCAGCAGAAGCAGCGGTCAATCCCAATACTATGCAGAAGGCATTTTCTGAATTGGAGAGGAGTGGATTAATTGTGACACAGCGTACAAACGGAAGAACAGTTACAGAGGATAAGGCATTAATTGATGAGATTCGGGACAATATGGCGCGTTCTCATGTAACGGAATTTATTAGCAGGATGAAGGAATTAGGCTTTACCAAAGAGCAGGTTGAAAATTTGCTGGAGCGTAGTTATTAAGAAGGGTTAGGGAGATGCAGATAGCACAAATTTATGTGCAGAAATGAGGAATATATGAATAATTTAGTGGAAATTTCAGGTGTTACGAAGTCATATGACGGCAAAGTAGCAGCTGTGGACAATGTAAGTCTTATATTGCCCAAGGGAAAAATTATCGGAATTCTGGGTCCGAACGGAAGCGGTAAGACTACGATGATTAAGATGCTTAACGGACTTTTAAAGCCTACATCCGGAACGATTCTGATTAACGGTATGCCTATCGGACCTGAGACAAAGGCAAGGGTTGCGTATCTGCCGGACAGAACTTATCTTACCGGCAACAAGACTGTGGAGCAGATTCTGGATTACTTTGTAGATTTCTATGCGGATTTTTCCAGAGAAAAGGCCATGGAGATGCTGGCAAGCCTGAACATCGAGCCTACCGCAAGAATGAAGAATCTTTCCAAGGGTACAAAGGAAAAGGTGCAGCTGATTCTGGTTATGAGCAGGAATGCGGATTTGTATATATTGGATGAACCTATTGCAGGTGTTGACCCTGCTGCCAGAGATTATATTTTGCGTACCATTATTAATAATTACAATCCGGAGTCAACGGTTTTGATTTCTACGCATTTAATCAGTGATATTGAGCAGGTGCTGGATGAAGTCGTATTTATGCGTTATGGTAAGCTTGTGCTTTATACCTCAGTGGATAACATCCGCGAACAGAAGGGCAAGTCCGTAGATGCTTATTTTAGGGAGGTGTTCGCATGTTAGGCAAATTATTTAAATATGAGTGGAAGACTGTCAGTAAAATGGGACTGTTGATGCTGGCAGCAATAGGTATTGTAACTTTGCTGGGGGTGATAGGTTTTGCCTTGCCAATGTCCAATATGGAAAACAATTATGCCTATAGTGATGAGGATTCCATAGGAGTAATTCTGAATACATTGGTTGCAATGGTAACTATCATGGTTTACATTGTGACCCTGATGGGGGTAGTTTATGGTATGATGATTTATCTGGGAGTACATTTTTACAAGACCATGTACTCTGATGAAGGATATCTGACCATGACATTGCCGGTTACCCCCAGACAGCTGATTATCAGCAAGGTGTTAAACGGTAGCATCTGGTATGGAATTGTTTGTGTAGCTATGGGAATTTCGGTTATCATTCTGATGATGGCCATGATGTTTTTTATGGGGACAGCCATGGATGTTCCAGCAGATATGCAGAAGGAAATGAGCGTGTTTTTTCAAGAGCTGTGGGAAGTTTTTGGTATTGAAGTGGTGCATATGATTGTATCTGTGCTTTTGATGTTAATCTTAACTCCTGTCAGTGGAATGATGATGTTGTTTGGTGCAATTACCATCGGTCAGCTCGCTTCCAAATATAGGGCTTTAGTAGGAATTTTGGTATATTTTGGTATCAGTGTAGTTAGCTCGATTGTAGCATATATTATTAGCTTTATTTTGAATATAGGAAGCTTTGCGGTGGCATCTGCTACGGATGGCATACCCAGTATGACAGCAAGCTATGACGCAGCAGTGATTACATATTTAATTATGGCAGTGATATTATATTTTGTGTCTCACAATATTCTGAACAAAAAGCTGAATATGGAATAAAAGAATTATTTGCCCTTTGTCACAATTTTTGGTATACTGTAAGGTAGTATGTTATACAAGGTGGGAAAGCGGCAATGCAGGGGATTATTGATCAGATTTTAGAAGGTAAATATGATTATGAGAATAGCTCTCTGGACTTCTCGTGTGCGAAATTGGAGATTACCATGCACAGGGGGGAGGTCTGCGAGGGCTCTTTTCATGTGCTTTCTCCGGAAGAGGTATTTACACATGGATTTGTCAGCACCACTGACTGGCGGATGGAGTGTCTGGTCACAGAGTTTACCGGTACCAATGAGGAGATTTTTTATCGCTTTCACGGAGAGAATCTGGAGGAGGGCGATGTTGTAAAGGGGAATTTCTGTGTAGTCAGCAATCAGGGGGAGTATTATCTTCCTTTTGTAGTTTCTGTGGCACATGAGGTTCCGGATTCTTCTGTTGGAAGTATCAAGAATCTGTTTCATTTTGCCAATCTGGCTAAGAGTAACTGGAAAGAGGCCGTGGAGCTGTTTTACTCGCCGGAATTTGGCAAAGTGTTTGAGGGGAGCGACCGACAGTTTTATGATTGTTACAGGGGGCTTTCGGTATACTCCGGCAATGAGCAGAATGTGGATGAATTTCTGATTCGAATTAACAAAAAACAGAAGATGGGTTTTGTGGTTCGTGAAGAGGAAGTGCATCTGGAGTTGAATAATGCTTCTTATGATGTGATGGAGGCAGAACTGAATATTAAAAGGAACGGATGGGGTTATACAGCTTTGCAGGTGGAGTGCGAGGGTGATTTTGTGTTTACTCGGAAGGAGCTTTTGGGAGAGGAGGACTTCCCGGGAAATCATTGCCGTTTGCCCATATTTATTGATACGCAGTTGTGTAGAACCGGCGCTAATTACGGTCGGATTTATTTGTATAATTCCTATGTTTCTTTTGAAATACCCGTGATTGTACAGATGGGTGAGGAAAACGCATCAAGGGGAAATTATCTTCAGCGGAAAAAAGATATTATACAGCTGATGCGTGCTTATCAGGATTTCCGCATGAAGAAGATCGGTTCTGCAGCATGGCTTAAGACTACAGAAGAAATTGTGGAGGCAATGGTTGCGGGAAATGAGGACGAAGCAGAGACACGTTTGTTCCAGGCGCAGCTTCTGATTTCTGAGGAACGCTATAATGAGGCAGAGTGGGTGTTGGAACATGCTTTGGATATGTTGGAAGGCATGGAAGAGGAACAGACTACACTGTATGCGTATTATTTGTATTTGACAACTTTGATTCAACGTGATGAGGAATATGTGAATCAGGTGACTTCCAAGGTGGAGCGCCTTTATGGACGGGACCGTTCAAATTGGCGGATTGCATGGTTGCTTTTGTATCTGTCGGAGGAATACAACAAGACGGCTATTGCTAAGTGGGAGTTTTTGGAAAAACAGTTTGCAAGGGGCTGTGAGAGTCCGATTTTATATATTGAGGCATTGCATCTGCTGAATGGGAATCCTTCATTTTTGCGCAAGCTGGACAGTTCCATCTTGCAGATATTGAATTATGGTTCCAAGCAGGCGGTTCTTAGTCCGGAGCTTGGGGAACAGATTTTGTATCTTGCCGGCAGAAGTAAGGAATATAATCCGATTTTGTTGAAAATTTTGCAACGGATTTACCGTAAGCAGGAGGATGCACGATTTTTACAGGAAATCTGTACGATGTTGGTGCGAGGCAGTTGTGTCGGTCCTGCATATTTTGAGTGGTATGCGGCAGGCGTGGAGGCACAGCTTCGCATAACGAATCTGTATGAATATTATATGATGTCTGTGGATATGCAGGGGAATGTGGAACTTCCCCGGATTGTGCTTATGTATTTTTCCTATCAGGCAAATCTGGATTTGACGCGCAGTGCCTATCTTTACTGGTATGTGGTACAGCACAAGGTACAGTTGGGTGAGTTGTATGAAATGTATAAACCCCGCATGGAGTATTTTGTGGTAGACCAGATTCAAAAGGGTCGTATTAACAGACACCTGGCAGGGCTTTATCAGGAACTTTTGGTGCCTGCCATGATTAATGAGCAGACCGCCAAGCAGCTGGCAAGAATTTTGTTTGCCCACAGTGTCTGTGTAGAAGATTTGAGGCTGCACAAGGTGATTGTGTATCAGCCCGGCAATCTGAAGGAGATGGTTTATCCTCTGGTGGACGGAGCGGCATGGATACCTCTTTATGGCAATGATTGTACGATTTTGTTTGAGGATGCTTATGGCAATCGTTTTGTGTCATCCGTCGAGTATACATTGGAAAAATTAATGATTCCCGGAAAGTTCCTTCGCATGATTTTCGGGCATGTGTCCGATTGTCTGGAGCTTGATCTTTATCGCAGTGAGTATAGCCAGGATTCGGAATTGCTTTCTGAGGAGGCTCAGAGCTGTATACTCAGAATTTGCGGACATGAAGGGGTGGATAAGAGCATTCGCCGCAGACTGTTTTTGAAAATGCTCAGGTATTTCTATGATACGGACAATATGCAGGCTCTGGATGGCTGTCTGGAAGATATTCCGGTAGAATTGTTTTCACCCCAGGATCGAGGTGAGATTTTCCGATATCTTGTCAGAAGAGGACGGAATGAACTTGCCTGGGAATGGGTGTTGGAGATGGGGCCCTATTTTGTGGAACCCAAACCCTTGATGCGTCTGGTTGGTGAACAGATTGAACTGATGGACGGAGCAATGGATGAGATGCTTTTACAAGTTTCGTTATATTGTTATCGTCATCGTAAATTTGACAGTCGCATTGTGCAGTATCTGGCAGAGTGGGCTCAGTGCCCTACCAAGGAATTGAGAGATGTCTGGAAGTCAGCTTGTTCTTTGGAAGTGGATGCGTATTTATTGAGCGAAAGACTTCTTGTGCAGATGCTTTTCTCAGGAGCTTTTGTGGGCGAGAAGCTGGAGATTTTTGATTATTATGTTTCTCGGGATGCGGATGAGCGTATTGTAGAGGCATTTTTAGACAGATGCTGTTATGATTATTTTGTCAAAGAGAGACTGACCGAGGCAATTGTATTTAGGGAGACCGGTAAATTGTATGACAGACGGGGTGAATTGCAGCGGGTATGTAAACTGGCTTATCTGAAATATTTTGCAGAGAATCCGGATCAGATGAAAGAAAGTGATATGCCTCGTATTGCTTTGTTCTTAGAGGAGTTTCTTGCAGAGAAAATCCATTTGAATTTCTTCCGGAATTTTGTGGGAATGTCTTTCGTCAAAGAAAATATATTGCGTGAGATGATGGACAAAACAGTGGTGGAATACCGGACAAGACCGGGGGCCAGGGCGAATATCCATTATGTGATTATGCGGGAGGACGCAGACAACTCGGAGTATTTGACGGAACCCATGCGAGAGGTGTGCAGTGGGGTGTGTTTTAAAGAGTTTGTTTTGTTCTTTGGCGAAAACCTTCAGTACTATATCATGGAAGAGTGTGGCGGCGAGGAACAGTTGACGGAGAGCGGTAATCTTCAGAAGAGTGATATCCGTGGCGATGCCGGGGACTGGCGCTATGAAATGATTAATGACATCATTATCAGTAAAACATTGGAGGATTACGATACTTTGGATGGTCTTTTGGATGAGTACTATCGCAGAGAGTATTTGTATGAGAATCTTTTTGAATTACAATAAAAGCAGTTTGACCTGTAAAGGAGGTGGGACGTATGGGTCTTTTAAATCATGGGAAATTGGTGATAGGTTATGATATCGGAGAAAAGTTTTCGCAGATTAGTTATTGTATAGGCGATGGAGATGTGGAGACACTCTCATCCGTGGCAGGAGAGGAGACCTATAATGTTCCCACTGTTTTGTGCAAGCGTCTGGGTGTAAACCAATGGTTTTATGGCAAGGAGGCAATCCGGTGTGCAGAGGAAGGAGCAGGCATCCTGGTAGAGAATGTATTGCAGTTGGCACTGGATGGAGAGCCGGTGCAAATAGACGGTACAACCTTTGACCCGGTGGCGCTTTTAGGACTCTTTGTGAAGAGAAGTCTTGGGATGTTGTCACAGGTGGCTTCTCCGGACAAGCTGGCAGGTATGATGATGACCTGCGAGAAGCCGGATGGCAGAATGATTGAGGTGCTGCAGCAGGTCGTAAAGAGTCTGCATCTTAAGACAGATAAAGTATTTTATCAGAGTCACGCAGAGAGTTTTTACAACTATGTGATTAAGCAGGGGCCGGATTTGCGTCAGACCAGAGTGTTGCTGTTGGAATATCGGGGTACCAGAGTGCAGGCTTATTGTATGGACAGCAACAGACGTACGACCCCTATTGTGTGTAGCGTAGATGCGTGGGAGCATAGTATGCCTCCTTATGAGCCCATGCCTGAGGACGAGGCTCTTAGAAGAGAGAAAATGGAGCGGCTGGACCGGGAATTTGAGGATATTGCATCTCAGGTGTGTAAGAATACGGCGGTTTCATCTGTATATCTTATTGGTGAACATTATTCCGATGAATGGATGAAAGAATCTTTGCGAACCTTGTGTATGGGAAGAAGAGTGTTTCAGGGCAATAATCTCTACAGCAAGGGTGCCTGCATGGCTATGCAGGAGAGAATGCGTCCCAGTGAGGTGGGAAAGGCCCACGTGTTCTTAGGGCAGGATAAACTCAAGGTGAATGTTGGCATGAATATGTTGCAGCAGGGGCAGGAAACGTATGTGGCTCTTCTGGATGCAGGTGTAAACTGGTATGAAGCAGAGTACAGCTTTGAGTTTTACCAAAGAGGTGATAATGAATTTGATTTGATGCTGACTTCACTTCTGGGCGGAGAGTGCAGGAAGGTGCGGATTGCACTGGAAGACATGTTGCCCGGAATGAGTCGTATGCGGGCTAAGATATTCCTGACGGGAGAGAAAAATCTGGTGATGGAGATTGAGGATTTAGGATTCGGCAGTTTCAGACCGTCAACCCATCAGGTGTGGCGTAAAGAAATTGCATTGTAATTGAGCGAAGACAAATAAAAGTGGGAGAATGACAAGATGCGTGTCAGTATTTGTGTAGGTAATTATGCTACAACTCCATATTATATAGCAGGACTTGAACTGCCGGTAAGTTCCATGGAAGAGCTTAGTTTTGCACTCAAGGAAAATGCATTTCTGTTAGATGTTTCCGTGATGAGAGATGAGTTGGTGGAATGGATTGACAGAGAGTGCGGCTTGAAAAGCCTGGCAGGAGAGCTTCACAAGTTGATTCACAGACAGGGGTCACTCAGTGCGTTTGTCATGATGATTTTAGAGTATGTGGGATTCTATGACAGTGAAGATATTCGGGAAGTGGAACAGATACTGAAAAAAGGAGCCGGTTTGTCTGTTATTGAAAGACGAAAAGGTCAGATTGATTATCTTGTGCGTCAGAAAAGATATGCCGCGGCAATTCGTGGGTATGACAATCTGCTGGAGAGATGGACAGAGATGGAGAATGCAGGAAATGAGCTTCCGGCTGCAAAGGTAAGAGGCGCAATTTTGCATAATAAGGCGGTAGCGCTGGCAGGTATGATGTTTTATGGCAGCAGTGCAGACTGTTTTAAGGAGGCCTATGAGACGGATGGCGGTCTGGCTCATTTTCAAGGGTATCTGGCGGCAAAACGTATGGAACTTAGCGAGAGCGAGTACATTTCTTTTGCGGCAGAGCAGACGCAAGGGTATAAATATACACTGGAGCTTGAGAAAAAGATGGAGCGTCTGACAGAGGATTGGAAGATTCAGCCGGAATTCCAGCGTCTTTTGGAAATTCGGGAATGGCGCCGAACCGGTGACAGACAGCTTTATTACGATGGCAATGAGGAAGTTATTCAGGAGCTGAAAAACAGCTATTGCAGTAGTGTTGGAGAATAAAGGAGCACTAATATGGGTTTGTGGAAAAAAATCTTCGGTTTGGTCTCCAAACGGGAGCAGGAGCAAACGGAATCCGACTGGGAAGAAATTGTATATGACCACACGGAGGTGGATTTCTCGGACGAAGAACAGAGAAGCCGTTATGTGACAGGATGTCTGGAACAGATGGCAGAGGCTGCCAAGGAAATTAATCAGCTAAATGGCGAGTACAGTCTGGTGACTGCTTATCTGACGGATATGGAAGAGATTGAGGCTTTGCCTCAGGAACCTCGTGAGGAAATCAACCGTGTGGCAAATAAACTGCTTGTTTTGGAACAGGAGCGTCAAAAATATCTGGATAAGAAGCATGTCATGCGTGACAGCGATTATTATAATATGCGCAAACAGGAAAATGAGGTCCAGGAAGGTATTCGCAAGCTGAAAGAGGCAGAAAGTTACAATAAGCTTGTAAAAAAGGATTTGAAACGTTTGGACGGTGAGAGACATGCGTATGCCTATCGTAAGAATGAGCTGTTAACGGTCCAAGCCAATTTGCGTGGTATGGCAGTAATTTTTATCTGCGCATTGATTGCATGTATGATTATGCTGGCAGTGTTACAGTTTGGTTTTGATATGGATACCTATGCAGGCTATTTTATTGCTATTCTGGCAGGGGCAATTGCTTTGACAGTAGTGTGTGTAAAGTATATTGATGCGGATAAGGAAATCGGCACAGTGGAGCGTTCTGTAAGTAAATTGATTCAGCTTCAGAACAAAGTAAAAATCCGCTATGTCAACAATACAAATCTGCTTAATTATCTGTGTATGAAATACGATACCGACAATGCAGCCAATCTGGAAAAGCTTTGGAATGATTATCTTGAGGAGAAGGAAGCCCGCAAGCAGTTTGCTGAGGCGGAGGCCAAGACGGAGTATTATCAAAAAGAATTAATCCGTCAGCTTTCTCAGTTTAGGGTAAGTGACCCGGTTCGTTGGATTAATCAGGTGAGAGCCCTTTTGGATTCCAGAGAGATGGTTGAAATTCGACATGAATTGATTGTCAGGAGACAGTCCCTGCGTCAACAGCTGGAATACAACAATAATGTGGCCCAGACTGCCCGCGATGAAATCATGGCAATCGCCAAGGAACATCCGAAATGGGCGGCAGATATCATGGATATGGTGGATAAATATGACACAAACGTATAAATTTACTATTGTTTTTTTTGGATAAATGTGGTTATCTATTATATGTGATATTTTTTGACAAGGAGAAATTTTATGGGCGGATTTTTTGGAGTTGCTGCAAAAGAAGATTGTGTGTTTGATTTGTTTTTTGGAACAGATTACCATTCCCACCTGGGCACACGCCGTGCGGGTATGGCAGTATACGACAGAGAGAAAGGTTATGACAGAGCGATTCATAATATCGAGAATTCTCCCTTTCGAACCAAATTTGATAAAGATGTAAATTCCATGAAAGGCCAGCTGGGAATCGGATGTATTTCGGATTATGAGCCCCAGCCTCTGATTGTAAGGTCTCATCATGGTACCTATGCAATCTCTACCATTGGCAGAATTAACAATATGGATAAAATTCTGGACGAGCTGTTCTCTAAGAGTCATTCTCATTTCCTGGAGATGAGCGGTGGAGATATTAATGCTACTGAGCTTGTGGCGGCAATTATTAATCAGAAGGATAATATGTTGGAAGGCATTCAGTATGCCCAGGAATTGATAGAGGGCTCTATGTCTATTCTGATATTGACTCCCAAAGGGATTTATGCGGCAAGAGACCGTATGGGCAGAACGCCGGTT
>SVFL01000071.1 GCA_015056885.1 Lachnospiraceae bacterium | reverse complement strand
CTATTATGATAAAAAGAATAATACCTAAAACAATCCTTACTGCCTTGTTTTCTAAGGCAAACTTCATGTATTCTTCCTCACTTAGTTCATTAAGTAATGGATGCTCAGATATATCAAAATCCTTAATAGCCTGCAAATCAGGATCTATGGTTTTTTCATCTTCGATTCTCTCAATGACATCCCTGATATTGTTCACTTTCCCGCAATCGGGGCATATAAAATCTGCGCCGTTTTCCTCTCGTTTTACCTCAAAATTCTTTTCGCAATGAAAGCATTTTACTATGTATTTCATCTTCTCCCCCTCAAAGTTACTAGCCTACCAGCCATTTATACTTGGCTACACTGTACAAAGGCACCAGGGGAATCAGGATGGGCACTTTCTTCACATAGGCCTGATATTCCGGGTCTTCTCCGTAGTTACGGTTCTGACGAAGCTCCAGTCTTCTGGCACCGCCAAACATAATGTAAACGATACAAATATATCCGAATGCAGCTGCAATCCACTGCCATACGCTGGCGTAGATATTGATACCGGATACGAATACACCGGTCCAGAACAATACTTCGCCTAAGTAATTAGGACATCTTACGATTTTATATAAACCACTGTCGCAGAAACGGTTGGGATTTTTCTTCTTGGCAGCACTTTTCTGCATATCTGCAGTGGACTCCAACAAAATACCCAGTGCCATGATTACTGCACCGATAACCGTCACTATATTGGCATCCGCGAAATCGCCAAAGCCATCTCTTTGTGCCGTCATCACCACTTCATTTCCATCTGTATTTATTCTATAATAAAAGCGAGGAAAAAACAACCGATTTGTGTCTTTTCCTCGCTTCTCTTCCCATTACATACAAAGGTTTTCTTCCAAAAAGGGCGAATACATCATAATGGCAGAATTCTTCACAATGCAGTGCTCCTCCAAGAGCATTCCGGCTCCATCATACTGCTGTTTGTACAGCTCATTGTGACGGGTATATCCACCCCAGAATTCACTACGCATTTCATGATTTCTCTCTACAATCTCATAACGATACTGTGGTGCTCTGGTGACCCGCCATTCTCCCTCCAGATACTCCTCACCCACATGCACAAACAATTGATAAGTATCCTCCGTATTATTTTGAATCATCAGGTCTCCGTGAGGGTAAAAGCAGGTGGCACCACTCCCAAAGGGCTGAGTCCTGTCGGAATCCGGAAATACATCATATCCATGTCGGTGTCGCTCCACCACCGTCAATGGAGTATGTACCGTCATCCAGAAAATCAAATTGGACAGCTGACACAATCCCCCACCTACGCCCGCTTCGAAACCTCCGTTTTTTAGAATCATACCTTCTACATAGCCCTTTCTTCGGGAAGGCTTTCCTATCAGCTTCCAATAGCTGAATACCTCACCGGGACGCAAGATAATACCATCCAGCTTTTTTGTAGCGATCCGCAAGTTTATCACCTTGTTCTCCTGTAGCCACATATCCACATCCTTTAGCTTTCGCAGCAGTATCGTCCGATGTGCAAAGTACTGATATGGCAAGGGTTGTGACTGTCTGTCCTTTGCAAAACAATGATTCATTTTCCACCAAAGCAATCTACGCAGCATACCATAATAACATCTTCCCAGCTTCATTCGTAAATTCGAACGTTTTTTAGGCTTCTCCACCTTGCAGTATAGTTTCCATACCTTCTGTTTCATAAATTACCTCCTCATATCTTTTGATATAACTGATATTCTTTTTTATTCTTGGTTTACGGTTGTGTACCTCTATATTATCACTTTAGTTTGACATTTGTCAACCTCTCATCCTTTCAAAGTTCTCACTGTTCTTACGCCCTGCAAATGAAATTTCGTGCAAGCACAATTTCGCTTGCAGGGCTTTTGCAACAAAAAATGAGACAGTTACCTGTCCCATTTTTCTTTCCCTCTATTTCATTCATTGCATTTTTTCTTTCAGCCGCTTTAAATACTGCACCTTCAAATCATTCTCATCCTCCAGACGTTTCACTTCCTCCTTCAGATACTGCAAATATTCTCTTGCCAGCTTCACACCGCCCCGGACTGCCACATCCGGATGTGCTTCCATCTCCTCCAGCCACTGTAAAAAAGACTTTTCACGAATATCATTGTATGTATTATCCACTGTACCGAATATATTTTTCATGGTCCGCCTCATATCATTCTCGTTCTACTATCTGTACTCTAACTTAAACCTTGCCACCAGAGACTCTAAATTGGTAGCCTGTGCAGAAAGCTCTTCACTCACTGCTGATGTTTCCTCTGCTGTAGCTGAGTTATTCTGTACTACAGATGTTATTTGTTCAATGCCGACTTCGATTTGCTTCAGCATATCAGCCTGCGACTTAGAAGCCTCTGCAGCACCGGAAGCCATCTCTGCCAAAGCTTCCATATTGGTCAAAACCGTACCAATGGAATCTATGGTATTCTCAACAATATGATTCCCATTCTCTACTTCTTCAAGACATTTATTTATTAGTTCCTTGGTACTGATTGCTGACTGGGAACTGTCCGCAGCCAGCTTACCGATTTGATCTGCCACTACCGCAAAACCTCTGCCGCTCTCGCCGGCTCTTGCCGCTTCAATAGATGCATTTAATGCCAACAAATTGGTCTGGGAAGCGATATCCTCTATGGCAGCAATTATATTACCAATCTCCTTGGAGGTAGCGGTAATCCGTTCCATCGCTGCTGTTAACTGATTCATTTCTTCGCGGCTCTTACCTGCATCCTTTGCAGCACCCTTGGCATTAGTTGCTGCCTTGACTGCATTCTCTGCACTTTCCTCTGAAATACCGGTCACGCTTTCTATGGTAGCTGACAGCTCTTCTACGGCACCTGCCTGATTGGTTGCACCTTCCGCCAATTCCTGAGCGCTGCCTGCCAATTGTTCTGCGCCTACCATCACCTGTTCAGAAGAATTACGAATTTCCGTCATGGTTCCATTCATAGCATCCTTCAACTTATCCATGGCGTCCAAAAGCACTTTAAAGTCACCCATATAATCACTACGCATATCCGTGGAAAGACTGAAATTCCCCTCTGCCATCTCGCCGAGCACATATCCTGCATCCGAAAGAATCCTTCTCATCTGTACACAGGTATCATTAAAATCCTTCGCCAACTCTCCGAGCTCGTCCTTACCTTCATAGGTAATCTTTACATTAAAATCACCTTTCTTTAACCTACCAATAGCTGCTTGTACTTCTTCAATCGGTGTTACCAGTACCTGACTAAGTGATTTGGAAATGACACGAATCATTATAAGATTCACTATCACCAGTAAAATCAACAAAAGTACACCAAACAAACGATAAAATGGCCAAAACAGATTAAAACCGCCAGACTTTGCCAACATCGCCATATTTAAAAACGCCACTGCTGCTATCACAATACTTCCTATGGTTACGGAAGCAAATGCGATACTAAACTTTTTCTCCATCTTCGCATTTAACAATTTTTGGTTCATCTTTACTTTCTTCTCTTCTGCCATACCTATTCCTCCTGCCGATTCTTATTTTTATAATATCTTTATCTACAATCTCACATTTTAGTATATTTTATCACACTTTACGTCAAAACAAAAGGTATTTTCGTCATATTTAACAATATTATAAAAATTATTCCACAATTTAACCTGCCCCTCTTGACAAGAAAAAATCCTCATGATATTGTAACCTTGATATTAGACGAAAGGTCTGATCCACGCTTGTTAGGGAAAATTTCCTAACAGGCGTTTTTTATTTTTGTTTCACTGCATGCATGGAAACGTTTCCGAAACAGAAATATACCGGACCCGACATTCTATTAAGGAGGATATGATTATGATAAGCATCAGTAAATTCAGCTATGACAATCCAAGATATAAAAATCTGCTTGCCCGGGGAAGTAGTATCCCCGAGGAGGTGGAACGTACCGTAAAAGAGATACTGAAAAATGTGAAGGAACGGGGCGATGAGGCGCTGTATGAATATATGCAGACCTTTGACCGGGTGGATATCGGCAAAATCGGCCTTATGGTTACGGAGGAAGAATTTGCAATAGCACGTGAAAAAGTCACGGATTCCTTTAAAGCTGCGGTACAAAAAGTCTGCGCCAATCTGTTTCAGTTTCACAAAAGACAGCTGCCCAAAGGCTATACGGAGACCTATGCTAACGGAGCAGTTATGGAACGTAAATATACGCCGCTAAACAGTGTAGCCGTAACCGTACCCGGCAATATGGCACCTTTGATTTCCACCCTTTGTATGAACCTGGTTCCTGCACTGGTAGCCGGTGTGCCTAATATTTATATACTGACCAAGCCTAAGACCGATGGTTCCATTGACGAGAGGTTGCTGTATGTGGCCGACTATTTGGGTGTAAAGAATTTTTATAAAATCTGCGGCTCCCAGGGACTGGCTGCGGTAGCATATGGCACAGAGACCGTAAAAAAGGTGGATGCCATCACCGGCCCCGGCAACAATTATACCCAGATGGCCAAGAAGCTTCTATTTGGAGAAGTGAAAATCGACTCCATCGCAGGCCCTTCGGAGATCGCCATTATCGCCGACGAAAAGGCAAACCCTACCTTTATTGCTGCGGATATGATGTCCCAGGCAGAACACGGTACCGGCTTTGAAGCCAGCACCACCTTCTGCACATCATGGGAACAAGCTGAGGCTATCAAGGCCGAGGTGAACCGTCTGTGTGCAGAAAACGGTCTTGTGGATGCCACTGCCAAGTCCTTTGAAAACTATGGGGATATCTTTGTGGTGGATTCCCTGGAAGAAGCAGTGGTGGCGGTAAATAAACTGGCTCCCGAGCACGCGGAAATCCTGGCCGAGGATGCGGAAGCCCTTCTTCCCGGACTGACCAATGCGGGTGCCGTCTTTGTAGGCGCTTACAGCACCGAGCCGGTAGGGGATTACTTCTGCGGTACTAACCACATTCTCCCCACCTGTGGTACTGCACGTTTCTCTTCCGGTATGTCTGTGCAAGAATTCCTGCGTGGCTATAGTGTCATCCACTATCCGGAGAATGCCTTAAAGGAAAACGCAGACTCCATCATAGAGCTGGCTGAAGCCGAAGGAATGTATGCTCACGCATTGGCTATAAAGGTGAGAAAATAGAAGTACATAAAAGGACTTTGCAGGAAATCCTGCAAAGTCCCTTGTATTAATCCTACAGAACTATACTATCTTTATTCTCCCAACAAAATACGAACTACATTTCCACCCTGGCTTCTATTGATTTCCCGCAATTCGCTAACATTCAATACCTGTTTCACCTCAGATAATGTTTCCTCAATATCCATATGCTTTATCATTTCTACCAACAAATATGTGCCAGATTCATAGGCATAATCCTCTGCCAGAACCTCAATATTACTTGCGTAAACCACTCCCACACGGTCGCATTGTGCAAGTATATTAGTATCTTCTGCACTTTCATTATAGCTTCCGGTAGGAATCACAAATACGCAGTCCGTACCTTCCGGGACGGCATACGCTTCCTGCCCTCCCGTAAATATGTATCCCGGTTCACAAACCACATAATTAGCGGTTCCAATCCAAAATCCAATTATCACAAACAAAATTACTGCTTCTAATTTGCACACTCTCTTCTTCCACTTTTCAGACTGTAATACAGGATTTTTACACATAAAATCAACCGAATAATATATCGCACATACAAATATAATACACCAGAAAGGATAGGTGCACATAATATACCGTTCTGACAGAAATGGTGATATCTGTCCTACCAAACAGGTATATATTAGCACAGGCAAAACCAAAAGCGTTACCTTTGCATAGGGCAACTGCTTTTTCCACAGAAATTTGCCCAAACCAAAACATATAATGACAGCAACGGCCAATGTAATCACAAGTAATACTGTATATCCGCCAAACATTTGGCTTACCATATTCCTAAACATAATCTTTGCCTTATATAAGCTTAGATTACCTCCGGTCAGGATGGACAAAGAGGCTCTTCCTCTGTAACCCGAAAACACATGCTTCACGGAAAAAGGCCAAATAAGAATGCCTGTCACGGCGGAACTGCCTAAAATCAGCACATACTTTACAGCTGCATTATACTTCTTATGTGCCAACATAGTGAGCAGCATAATGCCCGCGATAACCATCGCATACAATACAAAATAATATTGCGTATAATATCCGCCCAAAACACTGAAAAACAAGGCAAAACCAAGCTTCCGCGTAAACCGAAAGTCTGCTTCGTAAATCTTCAGATGTACATAACAACATAATAACGTCATTAATGTTAACAATGCATACATACGTATGAACATGGCTGTGGTCATAAATCCGCTGGATAAGGCATAGCCGATTACAATTATAATCGCCGGCCCCTTCGGGCAAAGATACTCTGAGCTCATCTTATAAATCACAATCAATGCCAGAGTCAGTACAAGCATATTCAGTGCCAAACCGAACCACTTTGAAAATTCTCCTACGAAAAAGGAACAAATAGTGTGTAACAGCATATAGAAAAACGGTGGATGCACATCTCCTCGCTGATTGTAATAAACAGATGCATAATTAAAGGTATTACTCTCACTTACAGCCAGATAGTCTACGTAATCCTGTCCGGGTACCCAAGTGGTGGTATATGTATCCGCACTATTGGCCTGGGCAACACGATACGCCTGATAAATTTCACTACTGTAAAAATCAAAATTATTTTCCTTCAAAATGCGAAAATCCTTCGCCAAGTTAGAAAACAAATCCACAAAGCTTTCTCCGGCTCCGTATTCATTCATCCAATCCTTCACATCATAGCCACTGACACCAAAATGCATGAAGGGCAAATATTCACTGTTGGCAAGTCCATACGAGTATAACTCATCTACATGGTAACCTTCCTTCTGATGACCAAAATAAATCATTACACATAAACTAATAGCCAGGATCAAAACCATAGCCAATTTCATCTTATGTTTATTAAGAAAAGCCAAACAATTTTTCATGTATGTATCCTCGTTTTAAAAAGGATTTGGCAAGCATACTTGTCAAATCCTTTCGCCTAATTTTCTGAATATTTCAACTGATATGTTTCAACGTAATTATAACGCTTATACCTATAAAAGGCAATACGGTTTTCACAATCGGTGGGTCTTAATTACTAACTAAAACCTCAAACTCTGCTGCCACATATTGTGGCGCCGATCTATCTGATGACGAAGTGTATATCTCCTTTACTATTCGGTATTTTCCTGCCGGTAATTCACCGTACCATGCTTTCCAATTGGTCTGCAACACGGTTGTCTTACCATCCGGCACAGGATATTCTACCTTCTCCCATATTCCATCCGTTCGCTCATCCATACGGTACCAGGCACCATCCACCTTCTTCTGAATACAGTACCATTCTCCGGTAGCAAGTTCACTATCGGTATCATTTTTAATTAGAAGCTCTCCTTCCCATGATTTATATTTTTCCATGTTCATGGTCACATTTGGCAAGGTATTGACCGGGAAACCATTATATTCTTTGTCCATATCCCCTCCCATATCATCATACTTCAAAAACGCTCCCCAGTAATAATCCTGCGACGTATAGGAAGTACCTTCGGTACGGACCAACTGCCGCTCCATATCAATATCACAGGCTACGATGAGTGTTCCGTTTGGGATGTATCGCTCTAAGGAATGCTGAAATTCTTCATAGCCTTCTGCAGAACTTCCTTCGCCCATTTCAAACTGTATTGATTTATTATCTAACACTTGCTTTTCTCCGGATGCATTGAAGGAGAATACTTCATAATCCCAGCCGGCTGTTCCCTGACCTCCCCAAAGGTTACTCAAAAGCAAATAATCCTGACCTTTCCACTGCACGATGCTTAACTGTCCGTTTGCCACGTGGACTCTGGAGAATTCATGGCTCCAAAGCAGGTTTTCATCCCTATAGGTATCGGAAAGCTCCTGACCTTCATATACATTGACCTGAACCAAATCAAACCTTATGTGCTTTTCAATTCTATCCAAAAGCGAAGCATTTGCATCCATATAAGCCGGCTCATAGGTCATGGAAGTCACAATATAATCCGCCACTCCGTCATGAGTTACGTCCCTTTTCTCTACATTGATTTCTTCCGTAATCCATTCAGGAGCTTCTTGCCTGCCGACATTCTTCTTTTCCTCGATAGGATCGTCCTGCTTTTCCTCCGGCAACTCAAGTTCCTCCTCTTCAATAGGCTCATGATCAGCAATCCTTACCTCCACGTTACGAACCATTACATATACATCCATATCCTCCGTGGTAGGATTCTGCATGTTCACACCAATCTTGAACCATGCCCCCTTCTCCACATCCATTTTTACAGGCATACCCGGTGTAATATAGGTCGGTTCATAGGCATTCTCTTCCTTGACTTCGATTGGTTCTAATACAACTTCTGTATCTCCCATGCCCTCGCTTAAAGAAAGGATAATCTTCTTGCCTTTGGGGGATATCTCTTCATCCGAATAGAAGAAATCTTCCTGATAAATTATTTCTTCTGTACTTCCTGCCGGAATCGTTATTCTGATTCTGTACTCTCGGGCCGGATTGGTCAGAAAGCAAACTGCCACGACGATGCCTGCCACAATGGCTATCATGGTAATCCAAAATGCCGGCCTTTTATAGTTCAATACGGATTTCACTCTTTCCTTCACACCCACTTCACCAAATGCTAACGGACATATGGAAACCAAACGTCTCTGTGTAGCGCATGATAACAACACTCTGGAATATCCTTTTTTATCATCAAAACCCATATCCTTAATTACTTTTTCATCACAGGCAAGCTCTATATCTTTGCACAGCAGGATATAAGCAATCCAGCAGAACGGATGAAACCAATAAACACTTAAGAGCAGGTAACCAAAAGGCTTCCACAGATGGTCCTTTCTTCTCAGGTGGGCGTTCTCATGAGCTAAGATATGCTTCATCTCATCCTCACCCAAAGAAGATGAAAGATAAATCCTTGGTCTAATAACGCCCAAAATAAAAGGGGATTTGACCGCATCACAGATAAATACCTTCTCTTTATAACGTATGGACTCCCTTACGCTAAGGCGTAATTTGATAACGCTGCCTACCGCAAAACAGAGAAGGACTAACATTCCACCCAGCCATATATAACCTGCAACCTCTGTAAATACCTGTAGAGGGGCCACGCTTTCGGTTGCCTCATAGGCAAAGGTGTCCGCCAGAATAGGGTTCACTGTATTCTCCACTACGGTAAAATTACTCTCTATGGAAGGCACATAGGGCACTATATCCCCTTCTACCACGGTATGAGACTGAATAGGCTCCGCACTGGGCTGTAGGCTATATATACTCTCTATGGAAAAAGGAATCAGTAGCCTGACTGCCACCACACCCCATAGCAGGCAATTCATCCACTTGGGCATCTTGCGGAATAACAAACGCACACACAGTATCGCCAAAATCAACCATCCTGCAGTAATACTCATATTTAAAAGCTTTAAGAAAATAGCTCCCATACTTACTTCTCCTCCGCCTGGTCAATCATCCTGCGAATAGCATCCGCTTCCTCCGGTGTCAATTTCGAATCCTGTGTAAAAGCCGCAATGAACGCAGGCAAGGACCCTGCAAAAGTATCCTCCACGTATTGCTTACTTTGTTTCGCATAAAATTCCTCTCTGGAAACAACAGCTGTCACCAAGCCGTTTTCATTCTGAAACAATCCCTTATCTATCAATCTCCGCAGCACATTATGTGCGGTGGTACGCTTCCAGTTAAACTCTACCGCCGTCATCTTCACCAGCTCCGATGATGTGACCGGTTCATGCTCCCATATCATATCTGCGTAACGCGCTTCTATCACACCTAATTGAATTTCCATGTAGTTGTCCTCCTTAAAAAAATTGTCACCCGGCGGCTACAATTACAAGAATTGCTTCGCAATTCTTCTTAACTTCCTCCACTGTACTCGCACAGTTTCCTATAGTTTAAATAGAAAGACCACAAGTTGTAGTCTTATATATAGACTACAACTTGTGGTCTGATTTGTCAACCATATATTTCGGGATAGTATTTTTCCACTCCCCATCTTCCAGTATTTCATACTGCCCCCACTGTATAATAAATCCGTTAACATACATATTTTAACCCCTTTTACATGTCTCGTTATTTGCAGGATAATACGCCTTCCACTCACCATCTTGCAATATTTCAAACTGTCCCCATTGTGGATTTCCGCTCTCTCTTCCTTTTATCCTAATTGGTAAAAATGCATCATGTTGACATCCCGGCAAAGGCTCTTCTATTTCTATCCAGCCCTGCTCGTCTAACTCCTCTTCCCAATCCTCAAGTGCGTCCCCCAACGCTGTATAAAAATAATCAAAACTACAGAACATTCACAACACAATCACTATCTCTTCTAAACATCCCTGTAAGAGTCTTTTTCCTATTCCCATCAAATTGCTCTCCTGAAAATATATTGATACTGTGAAATCTCATATCATTCCTCCATATACAGCAAATTCGCGTATTTCAAATTATCTTTTCCCTTATATTTTTTGATACGGAACGGTTGCTATATAGTCTACTTGACCTCGAATCTGCTTAATGGCACTTTCTACAGCAAAATCAAATATTAGAATAACTGAATTATATTCCTTATTTAATTCTTCTCCCACTTCAGATATCAGAGATTGTATTACAGATTCATCATAAGAACATCCTTCTAACAAAAAACGAATATCTGCCGAAGGATTTCCAACTGAATACCTTTCCAAAAAATCAGTTTCATAAGGCTCTTCATCTTCAAAAAATTCCTTACAAAAGGTTGAAGAAATCCAATCTCCATCTTCTGTATAAGATTCTCCTGTATATTCTAATAAATCATTTTCTGTTTCAAAATTTCCAAGCCAAAGCGATACCATATTTCCCATGACACTTGCTGCTGTAAAGAAGCAATATAATAATGAGCAAATGTTTCATACCATGGATGAGGCGAGGGAGCGAGGAGAACAGATTGCAGAACTTGCCGAAGATTATGCTCCTAAAACTGAGGAAGAAAGAAAAGAAGAAATGGTTAAGGAAGCTCTTGGTATTGAAGAAAAGGGTGGAATTACTGAAAGTATGGAAACATAATATCGCGAAGTACCAAAGTCACACCATAAACCATCCACATAAACAAGTACATGGTAGTCGCTAAAAACACCTTCTGCTTGATGCGTTTTCTTTCCAACAGACACATCGTAGTGCATGCCACAAGGATTCCTAAAAGATATGGATAAGGAACCTGATGTGGCACACAGTAAAACACAAGCATTGCTAAAGAATAACTTATTCCAACATAATATGCCTTTACCTTCATAAACGGTTGTATAAATTTACAAAATAAACAACCTTCCACCAAGATATTGATTATGGCTATCGTATGATTTGCTATTCTATTGGTATAACAGCATAAAAGATTTTTGTATGTTTTCGGGCAAGTACCAAAGATACTCCCATAAATACAGCACATACTCCAAAAGTAATCACTACTTTTGATACCAAAACAAGCAAAAAGGA
>SVFL01000070.1 GCA_015056885.1 Lachnospiraceae bacterium | reverse complement strand
TGCAGTAAAGGGTATGCGTAGATTTAATATTGGTGCCATCGGTGCCAGAACTACAGCCTTCAAGACTGTTAGATGTGATGAAATTGCCATGGCAAATCATCGTGTCAATGTAGAGTCTATTGACTTAAGTTACGTGTTTAAGAAGATGGAAGACGTAGACCCGGAAAAGAAAGCACGGAAGAAGGAATTATATTCCAGACTGTCCGATTTTAGTGCATGGCCTGCAGAGAAGCTGGAAAATATTGCACGCTTGGGCGTGGTTATCGATGATATCATTGAGGGATTTGACCTGCAGGCGGTAGCAGTACGTTGTTGGGACGAGCTGGAAAAGACCTTCGGTGTGGCTCCTTGCATTATTTTGGGTGAGTTAAATCAGCGCGGTATTGCGGCAGCCTGTGAGCTGGATATCAATAACGCAGTCATGATGAGAGCATTGAACCTGGCTGCGGATTATCCGGTAATGCTTTTGGACGTAAACAATAACTACATGGATGCAGACGACAAATGTATTTTCTTCCATTGCGGACCGGTACCGGAAGCACTGCTGGAAGGACCTGGTACGATAGAAGAGCACTTGATGTTTAAGAAGAGCTTTGGTGCAGGTACCGGTGTAGGTATCAATAAGGCAAAGATTATGCGCGGAGAAGCAACGGTAGGAAGCTTCAAGACCGAAGATGGAGCAATGTGTGCTTTTGTAACTGAAGGTGAGCTTACAGATGACTATGTAGGTGATGGTTTCTTTGGCTGCGGTATCGTATTCAAGAAGGATAATATCGAGGATATGATGCATTACATGTGCGAAAATGGCTATCGTCATCATGTGGCTATTACTAAGGGCAACTGGGCAAAAGCAGTGACTGAGGCATTTGATAAGTATTTGGATTATAAGATTGATAGAATTTGAAAAATTATTTAAGGAGGCTTACAACATGAACCAATTGGGTATTTTTATGAATTTCTGGGAGAAAAACTGGATTGCAGACCATGCAAAGTACATCAGAAAGGCAGCAAAGCTGGGCTATGACATTCTGGAGTTTCAGGCACAGGCATTACTGGAAATGAGCGATGAGCGTATTTTGGAATTAAAGAAGATTGCAGATGCAGAAGGCATTCGTCTTACATACAGCTTAGGTCTTGACCCTGCATATGACGTATCTTCTCTGGATGAAACGCAGCGTCAGGGCGGCGTAAAGTATCTGCAGAATATCATCAAGAAGATGGAGCTTGCAGGCGGTGACTTACTCAGCGGTGTAAGCTATGCGGGCTGGGGCACTCCGGGTGTAGTGATGAATGATAAGACACCATACTGGAACCAGAGTGTAAAGAGCATGAAGGAAATTATCAAGACCGCAGAGGCTTGTGGTGTAACTTACTGTGTGGAAGCCGTGAACCGTTTTGAAACCTGCATCATCAACACAGCTGCAGAAGCTCTAGCATATATCGAAGAGATTGACAGCCCGAATATCGGTGTTCTTCTCGATACATATCATATGAATATCGAAGAAAACAGCATCGGTGACGCAATACGACTGGTAGGTGCAGACCGAATGAAGAACTTCCACACCGGTGAAAACAATCGTACCGCACCGGGCAGAGGACATCTGAACTGGGATGAAATCTTTGGCGCACTGGCTGAAATCGGCTACAAGGGACCTATCGTATCTGAACCATTTGTTATGATGGGCGGTGAAGTAGGTCGTGATATTCACGTATTCCGTGATTTGGTGGAGAATCCGACAGAAGAGCGTATTGATGCTGAGGCTGCATATTTGATTGATTTTGAGAAGAAGATGCTTGCAAAGTATGGCATGAGATAAGGGAGAATTTCACATAATGAGCGGAGAATTCATTCAATATACTTCACCGGAAAAGGTGGGGATTTCTTCTGGAAATATTGAAAAATATTTGCGTATATTAGAGCAAAATAAACTTGCTACGCACAGCTTGATTTTGGCAAGAGGCAACCAGATTTTTTTCGAACATTATTGGGAACCGTTTCATAAAGACTTTTTACATAGGATGTATTCTGTAAGTAAAAGCTTTGTGGCCATTGCAATCGGCTTTTTGGAGCAGGATGGGTTGATAGATCTGGATGATCCGATTTCCAAGTATTTTGTACAGGAACTGGAAAAACAGCCGGATGTGAATATGCACAATCAGACCATTCGTCATATGCTGATGATGAGTACTGCAAAAACACCGAAAGGTTGGTTTAAGGCAGGGACAGAGGACAGGGTTCGTTTTTACTTTGAGAACGACACCAAGTATTCCAGACCGTCCGGTACACTCTTTGAATATGATTCTCCGGGTTCCTTTGTGTTGGGCGCCTTGGTAGAGCGTTTGACCGAAATGCCATTTATGGAATATCTGAGAGAAAAGCTGTTCAGAGAAATCGGTGTATCGGAAGAGGCGTACTGTCTGAAGTGCCCGGGTGGACATTCATGGGGAGACTCCGCAGTGATTTGTAGACCAATAGACCTTTTCCTGGTAGCACGCTTTATGTTAAACGGTGGTAGATGGAATGGCAAGCAACTTTTGAACGAGGAGTTTGTAAAGGCTGCTACAACCAAGCAGATTGACAATAATTACCTAGGTATTCACGACTGGAATACCCAAGGATATGGCTATCTGTTTTGGATGACCTATCAGAATTCTTTTTTCTTTAACGGCATGGGTAGCCAATATGCAGTTTGTGTGCCGGAACAGGATTTGATTATGGTTATCAATTCTGACAATCAGGGAAAAGAAGCAGTGCGCAAAGATATTATTGACAGCTTCTTTGAGTTGATAGTAAATCAGGCCACAGATGTACCGCTTCCGGAGAATCATGAAGCACAGTACAGTCTGATGGAATATGCGAAGAGATTGAAACTCCTGACACAGCCGGGAGAAAAGGACTCTACATGGAAAGAAAAGGTACATGGTGTAACCTACCATATGAACGAAAATCCGATGGGTATTAGAACGTTTAAGATTACCTTTGAAGGTGATAAGGGTTGCTTTGCATACACCAATGAGCAGGGTGATAAAGAGCTTTATTTTGGCTTAGGCTACAATGAATTTGGTGTTTTCCCGCAAGAGGGCTATTCAGACGAAGTAGGAAGCCAGTATGCATCTGGTAACTACTATAAATGTGCGGCATCCGCGGCCTGGACAGAGGAAAGCAAGCTTCAGATTATGGTGCAGATTATTGACAGGTACTTTGGAAATATGACTATTACACTGGGCTTTAAGGATGGAGAAGCAGGTGTATTTATGCATAAAAATGCTGAATGTTTTCTGGAAGAATATCAGGGTTATGGCATGGGAAGGATGTGCAATGAAACAAGGTCTTAACGCAGTCTGCTATGAGCAGGAAATGCATATCTATTTTGAAAGAGCGACTTCCCTTATGGAAGCGGAGGTTTATGAAATCACTCTTTCAGATGGGCAGTGTATTCAAACAAAGAAAACAAATGCGTCCTTTTATAAATTAAAGGAAAATACAAGCTATGAGGTTAAATTATTTCTGTGTCAGGATGGTCGAAAGGCGCTTCTCGATGAAACAGTTTTTACTACAACTGCTTTTCAGCCTCGTCTTGATGTCACCAAAGCACCATATTGTGCAGTAGGCGATGGCAAAACGATGAATACAGAAGCCTTGCAAAAAGCAATGGATGAAGCGGACGGAAGGGTAGTTTACTTCCCTGCCGGAAGATATGTAACGGGCGCTCTGACCCTACATAGCGGCACGGAGCTGTATCTGGAAGAGGATGCGATGATTGTGGGAAGTGATGCTCCTAAGGACTATCTTCCTTTGGTGCCATCCAGGTCAGAAGGGCTTCATATGATGTGCTATCAGTCGCTTATTAATGTGGGCGACATCGATAAAGATGGTGGATGTAATGCCAAGGATATTACCATTCGTGGAGGCAGTATTATGGGTGGCGGCATAGCCCTTATGGAACGAATGGAAGAGGAGGCAATAGAGTTTACGAAGGACTATATTGACAGCCTGAGTGAGGAAGGGCTGGCCACCTTTGATAGAGGTATCGACACCATAAACGGCAGACTCCGGGGCAGGCTGATTGAAATGCGCAATACGGAAAACGTTGTCATTTCCAATGTGTCCTTAGGCAAAGGTCCTTACTGGAATTTACATTTTATTTATTGTGACAACGTGCTGGTACATGGCTGTAATATCAATACCCGTGGCATCCACAATGGGGATGGATTAAATCCGGATTCTTCTACCAATGTGACGGTATTCGACTGTAGCTTTGATACTGGAGATAACTGCATTGCCATCAAGTCCGGCAGAAATCCGGAAGGAAATGTAGTAAACCGGCCTACAAAGCATGTGAGAATTTTTGATATCAAGGGCGCCGGCGGTGGTGTTGCCATAGGAAGTGAGCTTTCCGGCGGCTGTGAGGATGTCAGGGCTTGGAATTTAGATTTGAGCATGAGCAGTCTGGGCTTTGGTATCAAGACCACCAGAAAACGTGGCGGTCTGATCAAGGACATTCATGTATATGACAGTACTATGCCAAATATTCGTTTGAGTGCAGCTTATACATGCAATAATGATGGGGCCGGTGCAAAGGAACTGACAAGGCTGGAAGATATCAGCTATGAAAATTGTGTTATTTTAGGCCAGGGTTACACCATTTTCTATGGAGAAGAGAATATCAATAAGTTTGAGAAAACGGATGTGCCTTCTATCCTGATTATTGGATTCGATGACGAACAAACCTTCAAAAATATTGCATTTTCCAATCTTAAGCTGAAAAAGAAGGAGCACGACGCACGTCATAGCTTTGAGGTGGATAATCTTTCCGGAATAGATTTTGGTTCCATGACAACAATAGAATAAGAATTACTGGAATATCTTAACAAGGGCGTTTATAACCGTTAAGCCTGAAAGTATGGAGGAATGAAATGTTAAAAGTAGGTTTGATTGGCTGTGGTGGTATCGGTGCAGTGCATGCAGAATGATGGATGTTATTAAAGGATGAGGTGCAGCTTGCGGCAATTGCGGATACCAATGCAGAAAGGGTAGAGAAATATGTAACCAAATCCGGTGCCAAGCTATATAGTAGTGGTTTTGAAATGCTTGAAAAGGAGGAGTTAGATATTGTGGATATTTGCCTGCCTACTTTTCTTCATGCCGAATATGCAATCAAGGCAATGGAACGGGTTAAATATGTAATTGTGGAAAAGGCAGTATGTCTTAAGGAAGAGGAAGCACAGCAAATGCTGGAGGCACAGGAAAAGACCGGTGCTTTGGTACAGGTAGCTCATGTGGTAAGATTTGCCAGAGTGAATGCATACCGGAAAAAGCTGGTAAGCTCAGGCGAATACGGCAAGGTTGTTGCCGGCAGCTTTTCTCGGTTCTCTTCCAGACCGTTGTGGATGAGAGGATTTGATGACATTGACAAAACGGGTGGTATGGCACTGGATTTACATATTCATGATGCAGACTTTATTCGCCATTTGATGGGAGGAGATCCTGACCATGTTTCTGTTCAGGCAGTAAGAGACCAAAATGGACTTATTCAGCATATCTGGAGCACCTATCGCTTCGGAGAAGCACTGATTATGACAGAGGCTTCCTGGGATTACCCTTTCGGAATGGGATTTACTAAGCGTTTTCGTATCAAATTGGAGAAAGCAGCAGTGGTATTGAGTGAGGCAGGAGTACTGACCGTATATCCGGAAACAGGAGGCAGGTTCGTGCCTAAACTGGAAGAGGCCTTGGAAATGGATACCGGAATGAATGTTTCTGACCTGCGGGATTATCTGGATGAGCTTAAATACATGCTGGAGGTCATCCGGAGCGGAGACAGGAATGGTATTCTGTCCTTGTCTGAGGCGGTAGCGTCCTTCAGACTGGTGATGAAGGAGCAGGAAGCAGCAAAAATTGGTGAATAAAAGGAGTAAGGAGAGAGAATACTATGAATTTTACAATGTATACAGGCTTTACCCGTATGGTGGGACAGGTCGGACTGGAAAAAACAGCAGAATATGCGGCAGGTCTGGGATTTACATCTGTAGAGATGCTTTCTAATGGCTTTAGCAAAATTCCAGGTGTCATTCCTGATGTGGCTGCCGCGAGAGAAGCAAGGACTGTTCTGGAGAAGCAAGGGCTTTCTGTAGCCTGCCATTCTGTGTATATCAATCTTTGGCAGGATGAAGCAGCAGTGCGCAGGGCAATGGAGCTGGTGGAAATTGCAGCGGCCTTGGGAGCACCTTACTTTCATCACACAGTGCTGACCGGGGAGGCTTCCGCAGAAAATGCACCGAAATTTGATGACGCAGTGGGTGCTGCGGTAGAAACAGCAGAGAAAATTGCCAACCATGCAGAGAAGTTTGGTATTACCTGCATTTATGAAGATCAGGGAGACTATCTCAATGGTGTGGAAAGCTTTGGAGTTTTTTATCGCGAAATGAAAAGACGGTGCAAGAACGTAGGTGTCTGCGGTGATGTGGGAAATATCATGTTTGTAGATGAAAAGCCGGAAGACTTTTTCAATGCTTTTATCGGGGATATTTGCCATGTTCATATCAAGGATTATTTGCTGAAGGAAGCAGATACATCTCCGGGAACGTACTGGAAGAAGGCGGCAGCCAGAAACTGGCTTCGAGAGACTATAGTGGGGGATGGAGTAGTAAATATCGAAGCTTGCATGAAGCTGCTGAAAGCAGCTGGATATAAAGGGGCTTTTGCTTTGGAAAATGGTCATCCGGAGCCTTATGAGGCAGGGATAGCCCAAGCAATGGAGTATTTAAAACGCTTTTGGTAAAAAGTTTAATAGTAATGGACAAGCAGAAGGTGTCGGATTGGAGATTGTGGTATGAAAGTTTTTGAATTTATTCCGGAAGGAGTCAGTGATTGTAAAGTGACAGCCTGGCTTCACAGTCACAATGAAAGCCAAGTATTGCAGCGTGGTAAACGTCCGGCTGTAATCATCATTCCGGGCGGTGGCTACTTTGGTGTATCTGACCGGGAGGCAGAGCCTATAGCAGGCAAATATTTTGCGGCAGGTTATCATACCTTTGTTCTGTATTACTCAGTAAAGGAAAAGGCACGGAATTTTCAACCTTTGTGTCAGTTAGCTTCCACCGTCGCACATCTGCGTAAGTACGCAGATGTGTGGCATGTGGCAGAAAATCAGATTGCTGTATGTGGTTTCTCTGCAGGCGGACATCTGGCTGCATCTCTGGGCACACTTTATAAAGAAGCTAAATTTCTTGAGGTTTTTGGAAGAGAGGACCATATTCGTCCGGATGCCATGATTTTGGGCTATTCCGTGATTACGTCAGACGAGTTTACACATGTGGGAACCATTAAGCATGTCAGTGGAGAACAGCCTGGTAGCAGTGGATATGCATGGTTCGGATTAGACCAGCATGTTCATAAGGATACACCGCCTACCTTTATGTGGCATACTGCGCAGGATGAGGTAGTGCCTGTGGAGAACAGCCTGAAAATGGCAGCTGCTTTGTCAGCAGCGAAAATACCTTTTGAACTGCATATATTGCCGGAAGGACCTCATGGCATGTCTGTGTGTACAAAAGAAGTGGAATCTGAGGATGCTTATTGTGCTAGATGGATGGACTGGAGTATTGCATGGTTAAGCAAAATATTTAATTTTACATTGTAAATATTATGAAAGAGATATCTTAGTTGGGGTATCTCTTCTATGCGACAAAAAGGTAATTATTATACCATAACAGGGTTAGAATGATTAACGACAAAAGAATACCTAAATGATAAAATTATTATTATGAATAAAGCGTTCAAGCCTGTGAAGGGAGTGATATAAAATGGAAAGAAAATTAAGAGTATTAATGATTGGTGCACATATGGATGATCCGGATTTTTGTGGAGGCGGGACAGCATTAAAATATGTTGCAGCAGGACATTCTGTTAGATTTTTGTCCGTTTGTGATGGGAGCTGCGGCCATCACAAAATGGACAAGAAAGAGATTACAGCCAGAAGACTGAAGGAGTTGGAGAAGGCAGCTGAATTGACTGGAATTGAATATGATAACTTGCTACTACCAGAATGTGAAATACCTGCAACAGTAGAGAATTGCAAGCGTCTGGTAAGATATATCCGCGAATATCAGCCAGATATTATTTTTTCTCACCGTACAAATGATTATCATGTAGATCACCGCAATACGGCACTTATGGTGCAGGATGCATCCTATCTGTTGATTTTACCTAATTTCTGTCCGGAAGTTAAGCCGCTGCCTGAGACACCGGTAATTATGTATTTTTATGATAGATTTACCAATCCTGTGTTCAAGCCGGATGTAGTAATATCTACGGATGATGTAATTGATCAGAAATTTGAGATGTTGAATTGTTATGTTTCGCAGATGTATGAGTGGTTACCTTATGTTTACGGTATACTGGATCAGGTACCGTTGGATCCAAAGGAACGCCTGGAATGGCTGCATGAGCCGAGAGTGCCAAGAGATGGCACCCTTATGACAGAAGCTGATATCAAAAAAGTGAAACGTATTTATGCAAGTGAATATGAGGAAGCTACACCTGCTGCAAAATACAGAGATAAGATTGTAGAACGTTATGGAGAATCGGCGAGGGGTACCTTATTTGCAGAAGCATTTCAGGTGTCAGAATATGGTGGGGCGTTGACCGACGAAAATATCAATCTTCTATTCCCTTTTTAAAGACATAATTGGAATAGGATGTAAAAATGATTGTAGTAAGAAAGGAAACAAATTATGAAAATAGGAACTTGTGTAACTTTATCAGCAATGGAGGATATGCCTTCCAAGCTTGCCAAGCTTCGTGATAATGGATTTGATAATTGCCAGATACTTGCATGGAAGCCGGCATTGTGGACAGAAGAAAATGCACATATTTTAAAGGAACTTTTGGAGGAATATGGGATCACGCCGTCTGCCTTTTGGTGTGGATGGGAAGGCCCACAGATATGGGATTTTTATGGTGGTCAGCTGACTTTGGGGTTGGTACCTACAGATTTTCGTCCGGCGAGAATGAAAAATCTATGTGATGGTGCGGACTTTGCGCATATGATGGGCATTACGGATGTAATTACACACATGGGATATATTCCTGAAAATCCATACGATCCGAATTTTTCTTCTTTGTGCGTAGCTATTCGTGAGGTTGCAAAGCATTTGCGTAGAAACGGACAGTATCTTCTTTTTGAAACCGGTCAGGAAACACCGGTGACAATGTTACGTTGCTTTGAAGAAGTAGGAACGGATAACTTGGGGGTTAATCTTGATACAGCAAATTTAATAACATATGGTAAGGCGAATCCGGTAGATGCTTTGGATGTAATTGGCAAGTATGTGCGTAATGTTCATGCCAAGGATGGCTGCTATCCTACTAATGGACGAGAAACTGGTCCGGAAACCAGAATTGGAGAAGGCAAGGTTGATTTCAAAGCTTTCTTTACTGGATTAAAGGAACTGGGCTATGATTCCTATGTGACTATTGAAAGAGAAATCAAAGGTGATCAGCAGTTAATAGATATTTTGGAGTCTAGAGTGTATTTGCAAAGCATTATTGATGAAGTATATAAAGGGTAATATATATACCCAATAGGGTAAGAATGAATATTGCGGTCTGATTCGTCGATTTGTTACAATATTCATGTAGGATAAAAGGAGTTAATTAGATATGAAAAAAAAGTCAGTGAAGAATGGATATGCTTTTTCGAAAATGACTGCAAGACAACGTATATGGCGTGATAGACATTCGTTTTTAATGTTGCTACCGGCACTTGCTGTAACGATTGTTTTTGCTTACATTCCGATGTTTGGTTTGATTATGGCTTTTCAGGATTTTAATATTTTTAAAGGAGTCTGGGGAAGTGAATGGGTTGGTTTGGAAAATTTTATTAAAATATTTAGCCAAAAACAGTTTTTAGGTGCTATTGGTAATACATTGTTAGTCAGCGCTTTAAATTTATTATTATGTTTTCCAGCGCCCATAATATTAGCGTTACTGATTAATGAATTACGAACCGGTGTGTTTAAGAAGACGGTACAGACTATTAGTTATTTGCCGCATTTCCTTTCTTGGATATCTATCGTGGGTTTTGTGCATCTTTTGTTTGGCCGAGACGGATTTGTCAATGATTTATTAGTTTCTTTTGGTGCGACAGAGAGACCAATTTATTTAGCAGATCAGAAACTGTTCATTTGGTTTATCATTGGGTCGATGTTTTGGAAAGAAACAGGTTGGGGAACAGTCATTCATTTAGCAAATCTTTCTTCAATCAGTCCTGAATTATATGAGGCCGCAAGTATTGATGGCGCTACACGTATGCAGAAAATCAGATATATTACCCTGCCGCATATGTTCCCAACTGTAATGATACTGTTAATATTCCAAATGGGGGCTGTGTTTAACAGTAATTTTGAGTTGATTTATGGTTTGCAGAATCCATACATAGATTTTGAAGTAATTAATACGATTATTTATCAGACGGGTATAAATTCCGGCAATTATTCCATGGCGACTGCGCTTGGTTTTGCGCAGGGGTTGGTTGCATTGGTATTAGTATTTGGAACAAACTGGATTTCTAAGAAACTGACCGATAACAGTATTTTATAGGAGGTGGGAAATGAGTAAAAAAGATTCGCTTTCTAGAAAGGCGTTTTACATATTTGACATTGTTATTATGTTGCTGATGTGTGTGATAGTGTTGTTTCCCTACTTAAATGTTTTGGCTAAAGCATTTAATGAAGGTCAGGATACTATGCGTGGAGGAATTACAATTTTTCCAAGAGTTTTTACATTGGAAAATTTTGGTGCTGTACTGCGAGATGAAAACTTTTGGCGTTCTGCTTTTGTTACTGTAACAGTTGTCATTGTTGGTACATTACTTGGTTTGTTGACACAATTTTTATCTGCTTATGTACTATTGAATGAAAAACTGTATGGACATAAATTTTGGTTAATACTGATTATGGTGCCGAGGTATATAAGTGGCGGATTGATAGCAAATTATATATTCTACGCTAATATTGGTATGTTAAATAATTATTGGGTTTATATATTACCAGGATGTTTTGGCGTTTACAATATGATTATCATACGTTCGTACTTGAGTTCTATTCCAAGCAGTCTCGCGGAATCAGCAAGGATAGATGGCGCCAATGACATTACTATTGCATTCCGCATTATTATGCCATTGGCAAAGCCGGTGCTTGCTACAGTAACTCTCTGGATAGCAGTCGCACATTGGAATGACTGGACAACTACACTATATTATGTAACAGACAGAAGATTGTTCAAATTACAATATGTATTAATGCAGGTTATGAAGGAAACGGAAAAGATACAGGCTATTATTAAGGAAGCAGAGATGAATGGTATCATATTGAATATTGTACCCAAGGTTACTACGGAATCTGTTCAGAGCGCACAGTTAATTATTACTACACTTCCTATTGTTTGTATATATCCGTTCGTGCAAAAGTACTTTATCTCAGGTATTACTTTAGGTGCTGTAAAGAGCTGACAATTATTTGATAAAATTTTTAGTATATTAGAGTCAAGTGACTCTTTTATAAATATTTTTTCAGCCTGCAAATAAAAAGTCAAGGCTAAATTGAAGAACTTTGAAAATTTTATACAGGTTGAAAAAAGGTATCAGAATAAGACCACCACATAGTGCTGGCCTGGTAGGGGTATATGTAAAAATTA
>SVFL01000069.1 GCA_015056885.1 Lachnospiraceae bacterium | reverse complement strand
CCAAGTCACTGTGCCAATGCATCGGAAAATCTGTGAGTCTTTGCGTTCTGACAGAATACATCTCTTCTGAAAAAACAATCGGTTGAAAAAACATGCTTTTCCTCCTACGATACCATTTTGCAAGCAAGTGAATTTCTTGCAAGTCAAATTGTAACACACAAAAAAGCAAAAGAAAATAGAATTCTTCAATATTCCTATAATATCAGTACAATCAGGAAGCTTCTACAGAGACCTCGTCGGAACTCTCACTCGGTTCCTCGCTTGGGCTTTCGCTCGGTACTTCACTCGTATCTTCACCAGGCTCTTCGCTCGGCACTTCACTTATTTCTTCACCCGATTCTTCACCAGGCTCTTCGCTAGACTCTTCACTAGGTGTCTCGCTCCGTTCTTCGTCCGATTCTTCCTCAAAAGTGCTTGGGCTTTCGCTCGGTACTTCACTCGTATCTTCACCAGGTCCTTCGCTCGGCACTTCACTCGACGCTTCACTTATTTCTTCACCCGATTCTTCACTAGGCTCTTCGCTAGACTCTTCACTAGGTGTCTCGCTCCGTTCTTCGTCCGATTCTTCCTCAAAAGTATATCTGCCTATAACATGTTCCGCAACTCCCCCTCCTGACATATCAAGACTCCCCCAGCAGGAATTAAAATCAACTACTGTATCTTTGTTTCCGGAAACAGTTACAAAATACTCCTGTCCAACACTGATAGGATTCGTATAATATACGTTATCTCCTATCGAGATTTTGCAATATCCGCTGACTCCTGTATTTCCTGCAGCCGTAAGCTTAAAATTCAGGTTTGTTTCCGCTTCCTCTGTAACTCCCAAGTCAGAGAATTTGATATTTACAGTCCCATTACCTGAGCAAACATAGCTGCTGTCATTTACTGCGTCTCCTGTTTCATTTGCTGTTCCGCTTTCCGTTGTTTCTGCACTCTCAGCCATTGAATCTGCCACGGTATTTGTCACCGGTGTAATGTTTATTGCATAATCGGCAATCTGAACCGTTCCGACTTTGGCCTGCAGTGTGTAACTAAAATATGCGTACGCAGATAAACTGACAGACAACACTCCGATGACAACGGCTGCTGCCATAATTGGTATTTTCTCAAACATCTTCTTCACCGTCTGCCTCCTCACTATCTTCACCCATTTCCACACCAGCCTGTGTTGCTCTAAATTGAAGTCCTAAATTTAAGTAAAGCGGACTGCCGTCACTGGTTGTATTCACTGCACTGTTGAAATCACTGTCGCTATATGTACCGTCTTCCCCGGATGGCTCCCAATAAATTACAACCGCTATATTCTTTGTATTCGCTTCTGTATCATCTGCGAGCTCTGTATTTATTCTTCCCTCATACTGAAAATCTCCTACAGATGCCCATTTGGTTGCTTCCGTCTGACCTTCCTGCGGTTCCTGCATGTTTACCCCATAGGATTCCACAGCAGATAATACTTCCGCTGCCCTTGCCGATTCTTCCATATTACCCTGACTTAGCTCTATATGTCCTTCCACAAGTGCTACTTTAATCACATCCTGCAAGGACTTCGTTACCGCTCTAGCCTCACCGCCTTCTACAACCTCCGTTGTAACCGAAACAGTATTATAGCCTGTCACAGCAAGAGATATTGCATAATCAAAGACCAGACTTCCGTTATTCTGAACGGTCAGATTCTCGTAAGCAACTGTTCCGGGTTTCCATGTAATGTTTTCAAATAGAATCGATTGATCCACAATTTCTGCTTCATTCTCATGAAACAATGCAATGTCCAGATTTCCTACTGAAATTACATTACTTATGTTTCCTGCAGTTCCGTAAAACCATGCAAATGTGCTTCCGATAAATATTGAAAAACATAACAGTATTGAAAATGCACTAACAAACAACGCACTCTCTGTATTGCGAGAATTGTTCATTCTGCTCTCCCTCCATATTTGTACAAATGTTGTCTACATCCACGGTACACTCCTTGCTAATTCGACTGCTCCACATTTATTTTTATTACAAGGTTGTCCAAAGATGTACCGGCAGCTATTGCAGCATGGTCAGAATTTAAATATACCTGAATCGCAAAGGAAACTGACTCATTCTCATTAACACTTAATTCTCCCACATAAGGCATCGGATGACTAACACCGTCCTTAAACACTTCAAAAACAAGAGCTTCCTTTATTGTCTCCTCAATCCCTTCCACGGAAACAGAAAATTTTGTTTGTAAACTTCCTGTATTTGCAATTGTCATAGGCGCCGTTTGATATATCTTGCCCAGATCCCAAACTGTAACAGGCTCCGTACTTAAAATAGCTATATTTTGTTCTTCCGTTTCTGAACTTTTTTCCGCCTGCAACACCTCATAAAACACAATAGGCTGTACACCTGTCTCTCCTGATGATAACGTTACAACATTTCCCTGACCTGCCAGCAGATTCCCCTCTGCATCCAGAAGAGCCGCACTCACAGTTTCAGCTTCTATCGCAATCCCGACTGTTATAGCTTCCTGAAACCATGCATAGGTAGTCCCCAGCAACATGACACAACATAATATCAAGGATATCACACTACCTGTTAAAATGTGCTTTGTATTCTTGCTTTCTGCCATGCTATTTCCTCCTAACATACCTGCCTCTGTCAACAATCCCCTTCTTCTGTTTTCATCTCTGACAGGACTTCTTTCTCTCTATCCTCTGACTGCACTTCGTCCATTCCCAACTGTTCTTTCAGTGCCTGCAGTTCCTTCATCTTTTCTTCTGTTTGCCTGCGCTCTTCCTCCAGTGCCATTCTTTCAGCCTTGAATGCGTCTACCTTCTCTGCCTTATACTTTTGATATAATTTGACAGTATTTACACCCTGCATCACAAGTATCATCAGAAACGGCAGCAGAATACACACCGCATACCCAAGAGGTGTCCTTAGGAAATGGAAAAAGCTGCCGACTTTTGGAATACATATTTCGTATTTTCCCAACACACAAGGATATGTTACAACCATTTTGTCGTCCGTATCAGTAGTAGTTCCGTAGGTAACAAATCCCGGTTCTCCTGTCACAGTCGTTGTCTGTCTTCGTATTTTATGGGTGATTGTTTCTCCGTAATTACTGCCGTCCTGCGATTTATAGGCAATAATATCTCCCGCTTTCAGAGTAGACGGTTCCACTTCTTTTATCAAGATCACATCACCTGCATCAAAATCCGTCTTACTCATAGAATCTGACATAACAATATAGGCACTGTAACCGAATATTTTCCGGTCACTTCTGTTGACTGTATTTACGGTAACTATCGTAAAAATCATGATGCATACTGCCATAGCCACTACAAAACAAACAAATATGTTGGTAATTATCTTCCCGGATTTTCTCATCCTGTTTCCTCCTTCTTAATCGAATTCTTTATCCGGATTGTTTTTGGTCTGTACTGCCTCCACACATACATCAAAAGATATCTGCGTATTCTTACCGCTGTTTCCTCCGTCATATGGATAACAGAAGGAAATATTCAGCCATCGTACCTCACCCGGTTCCATGGTATCTTCCGAACTATCCACATCGGTTGCTGTCATACCTGACGCTTTCCCTTTATATAAGACAGCATCCCCTTCCTTTAAAGTTACATCCAGTATGTCTGCAAGTCTACCTTCCACATTTTCCAGGTAAACTCTGTAATATACATCTATGGTACTTTCGTTTTCTACAAAGAAATCTTTTACCACTGTCATTCCCGGTTCAAAAACAAATTCTTCTTCCGTGATAATAGGGACACTGTCATTCATATTAATTCTCACTTCTCCTGTAGTAAATAAATTCTCCTCCACACTTACAGATGACATTATGAATGCATAAGTTGTAATAGCAAAACACAGTAAAACTATTACAAAAACAGCAAAGCCTGCCCCTATTTTCCTTTTGTTTATTGTTGTAGATTTCAGATCATTCATCCTCATACTCCTTACACTTCTTTATCACACTAATCATATAGAACACGCCACCAAAAGTGGAAAGCATCAGATAAATGTAAGTCATAATCGGTACCGTATCTCCCGTAAATACATCATTTATAGAAGTATTATCTGCCGTTGGCTCATCTTCCGGAAATGTGGTAGTTACATTATCCTCAGCTTTCAGCTCCTTCCAGGCTATAGCTACCGGTGACAATCCCTTAAATGTCACCTTCAAACCATCTGAAGCTTTTGTAACAGGAGGCCACTCTACCTCACCTGCTTTTATCCCCAGACGTTCAGAGTCTACCGTAAACATATGGCTGACCATAAAATCATGAGTGTCCCTTGTAGTTCCTTCCGGATAAGGCAATGTGACATTTATACCATCTATCGGAAAATCATCTACTGTAACATCTATCCATTCCCTACCATTCCAAAACTGCAGTCTGACATCATAAAAAGCCATATTGTCAATGCTATATGCACTTCCACCCTTTGATATCAATATTCTGCTCAGTTCATTCTTAATCTTCTCAATCGTACAAAATGCTGTGTTTTGTAATCCCTCAGGCACTTCTGTAAGAGAAGCTATTTCAACTCTCTGTCCTGCTTGTTCTATCCACCAATTAAAATCTGCTATTAGTGTTTTCCCTTGATACTCATTTCCTGCCTTTGTATCCAACCACACACTAATTTCATAATCCAAGTAATCAGCTTTCGGGGCATACAATACACCTACTGCTGAAGTTGACATATTCCTCATCAAACCGCTGTACAGCACTTCCCCTGTATCTGCCAAGACCACCTCACACTGTAATACCTCTGCAAGTTTTTCATATTCTTCCCGGATTACAGCCTGAAAATAAATAGTCGCCTGTTCAGACTTTTTCAAGCCAGAGACCTCTATCCTGTATATATTTGAAACACTGTCTCCTGGAAACATATTTTCTGCTTCAAAAGAAACATTGTTAATATTCGATTTACTGTTTAAGTTTAAACTCACTGCTGTATTATCGGCTGCATAAACAGGGGTGCCGGCAAAAATTATCATGCCAATACTAAGTAATATTGTTAATACAGCAGCAGCAAAATTTCCCTTTGTTTTTTTCTGCTTTTTCTCCACACCGGTTCCTCCATCCATATCTATTTCTTACTATTATTATTTACATCAGGGACCTGCCCTCTGCCGCAGTATGCGTGATACTGCGACAGATATAGGCATCCCAACTGATTTATATACCTTATTCTATATCCTTAAATACTACATCAAAACTAATTTACTGTACTCTGAAAAGTACTGCTTCTACGCCTGTCAAATTAACAGACAGTTTACCGTCTGTTCCGGTATATGTAAGTGTATCGCCTTCACTTCTTCCGGCAATTACATTTGCGGTAAAGTCAGTCATTGCAGAGCTGTCAGCATTTTCCAGATCAACGTTTACAGTAACATCACTACCCTTTACATTTAAGAGGATTACGTAAACTTTTCCGTCCTTATCAGCCCATGAATAAGAAATATATCCGCCTTCGATATTTACGTCCTTGCTGAGAGTGGTGCCCTCATCACGTACAAAGTGATCGTATGCGATTTCTTTTTCCTTATCGTTAAATTCGCAAATACCTGCCCAAAGCTTAGCTCCTGCTTCCGGATCATCCGGATATGACATCTCCCAGATAGCCGTATTTCCGTCATCCATTACCGGAGTCGTTCCTGCATCACTGATAGAGAAATAACCAACCATTTCAGATCCTGCCAGTAATGCCTGCCAGTTATTATTACGAAGGCCGTCTGCATCTATATATCCGCCTAACTTCTTACTATAGTCAAAGGACATAAGAAGGGTCCATAAAGGTTTTGATTCACCCACTGCAGCCTTTGCCTGCGCAGTAAAACTATATATAGGTGCTCCTGCCGGTAATTTATAGGAATCAACAAGCAATGCATCTACCAATTCTACAGATTCTTCAAATCTATCCGCATGATTTTCCATATGGACAATCAGATTATCCTGATCGTACTGACGAATCAGACGATAGCTCTGAATGATCAACTCTCTTGCCTCATTTGCATCTTTGATATTCAAGAATGGCTCATCCATTGTACAATATCCAAATAATGCCTCATGATTCTGAATGCGAGGATCAGATACAATATCTATGGTATATGCTAAATTGTTTTCATGACCTGCCGGATTCATACCATAATACAGACATACAAGACCTTTCACACCATTCTTCGCACAAAGGTCAAGCTGTGCCAAAACAGTTTCTGCATCTTTTCTGTAACCTAACTGAACAACATTGACGCCGCCTTCTTGTGCTGCTTTCGCCATATCATCGCCGGCTTCCTGCACATGATATCCTACGATCGGATTGAAATCTTCGCCGAATTTGGTGAATTTACCTTCTGCACTAAGATATGCCGGTCGCTCAAACAAAAAGAGCTCTTTCGTTACGCTCCACAGTTCAGTGGTGCTCACATCAAATACCGTTGCCTTTAAGCAATAAGGTGTATTAATTTCATTAAATTTACCCAAACCCTGAAGTTCTTCAAAATTCAGCGTCACCAAAGCAACACCATTTGCATCAAACGCCACCTTATTTCCACCATTATACCAAATGCATTTCTCACCATCATACAACCGGAATTCTACACTTCCTGAAGCGAGTTCACTATATGTATCCATATCTAATATTTCTACGGATACGTCTGTACTCTTTGTATCGTTATAGAAGAAGGTTCCGTCTGTCTCTAAAGCATAGATGCCGTTAGAGTTATAAGATAATTCTGTGGAACCACCCTCACCCGTCTTATAGAGTACAAACTCATCATAATCATATATAGCGCTTGACTTTGATTTATTAACCATCGGAACAATCTCAATGTATTTTGTATCTTTCGGAACAATAAATGTACCATAAACCTGACGCCATTGTCCGTCAGTATATACAGCACTTGGTGCGACTTTGGCCTGCTCAATAATTCCGGACTGTGAAACACCCTGACCCAACTCATGATTATCTTTCCAGAAATATATCATTACATAATTATTATTGGTATTTCCACCGGTCTGCCTATAATAATAAGATAATTGATACTCATCTTCCCAGGTACTATCATCTACCGTTATTTCTTCCGTCTGCCATATACATCTTTCATCCAAACTACCGTTTGCTTTATAAACACTCGACGTAGTATCAGTAAGTCTCAAAGCATTACCGGAATATCCATCTGTTATAAGCTGGGCTTTAGCACCATAATCAGCACCGTGGAAATAGTCCCATCCTATTTCTATACCGTCCGTAAAATTACCGTTCTTAATAAGATTCTCGCCTGCTGTAATTGGATCTCTCCAGGAAGTCGGGGGCTCATGCTTGCTGACTGCATCCTCAGCAGCAAGCTTTGCATTCCAGCTTGTTACTTCAGCACTTATATCAAGTGTTTCTGTCCAAAGAGCATATGCATCATACTGGTTATCAAAGCTGTCCTTCTCATAAGACATCTGCTTTGCATTGATTCTGACTTGGATCTTATAGTCCTGATTCATATATTCATTACCTGCATCTTCATTCATATGCACTGCTAACAGGAAATAATCCTCACCATTAGCTTTTTCGATTTGTCCGAGGTGATATTCAGCAAGCCCCTGCAGCAAAGAACCGGTAACCGCTCCGGCTGTGCCACGGATATCCTCCCAGCTCTTTATCTGACTGGCCGCTGATTCTGCATTCATTCCCGGTACCACCGCATACATAAATGCTCCGTCCGGGCTGATGTTTGCCAAATTATCTTTATTCTGATATCCTACAGATAATTCAACGTTATAATCCATTGCAAGATTACCTGCATTCTTTACCATCAGCAGAACATACTCTGTTTTGCCCGGTTCCCAAAGGGTTGAATTACTGAAAATATCCTTTGATTTGTCATCCCCATCGATGATAAGCTGATACTCCCCGACTGAATTTTCATACTTATACAACTCAACATCCAGATCACCAGTCTGTATCCTGTTTCCGCTGTTAGTAGTAAGCGCAGTGAACCATGCCATTGTTGTACCCAGAATCATTGCTACGCATACTAGCATTGATATGATACTGGTAAACAAAGCTTTTCGTATACCTTGCCCCTTATTGTTAGGAGCATTACTAAAATTTTTTGCCACTTCCGTTTCCTCCTCTTTATTTTCTCATATTGCCTATAAAAAACTCGGCTTATTAGTTAATACCTTTGCAATGTGAACTTTTTTAAAAAGGGCACCCTGAAAGCAAGAGCGCCCTTACCCATCACAGGGGTGAACAGTCCCTGTGATCAAAAATTATGAAATTGTCATTAATTTGGAGCATGGTATGCTTTGGTATACCATTCATGGATTTCCTTAGCACCCATCGTTTCAGCATCCTTCACCATCTGATCCCAGATAGCTTCGAATTCTGCTTCGTCAGCTGCGTATACCATCTTCCAGCAAGCAGGAACGATAACATCCTTCAATGCTGCAATCGTCAACAACTGGTTATCGTCCGGAGCATCCAGCTTCCAGCCCTGGAAAGCACTTTCCTTAACAACCTTAATGCCGTTTTTCTCGGTGTAATCCCAAAGGTCTTCTGCATCCATGGTTTCTTTCCAAGCATTCCAGTTGTCATTGTTGGTGGTAATAGCCTGTGCATCCGGCCAGGAGGTAGGGATGTAAGGCAACGGATTACCATTGATGTCCACATGATCAGCAAGAGGAGTACCACTGTTGAACAATACAGTAGTATTAAAGATGGAGTATTCTGTACCATCCGGCATAGGGAAGAAGTTAATGGAACCGTTTTCCTTTAACCAAGCTGCGAATTCATCAGTAATGGACAATACACCATTCTCTTCATTCCACATACAGCCTTCCGGACCGTAGTAAACCTTCATCCATTCATACGGATTAGCCATCATATCAACCAACTCTAAGCAGGTTTCGATATTTTCGCTGTCCTTAAAGATTACAATGGAAGGACCACCTGTGTAATTCTTTGTTTCAAAATTCACGTACAAGGTAGCATCGCTAGGGAATACTTCATAGTACTTGGTTGCCCAACCCGGTAAGGAACCGCCAGGAAGCATAGCAAAACCATTGTCAAGCTTCGGAGCCTGGTCAGCTCTGGAAGTAGAAATGGAGTCCGGATCTACAAGACCTCTCTTGTAAAGCTCATTATACCACTTCAAACCTTCTTTAAATACAGAATCATCTTCTAAGATGTAGTTGATCTCACCGGTTGCATGGAAATACTCAGACATATACTGAGTAGCTGAAATATGTGAACCCTTCCAGGTCATCCACAGAGTTAAGGAGTTAAAGTACTTGCTGTCGCCGTTGTCAAGGAAGGTACCAAACATCTTGGTGCCGTCTTCTAAGGTCGGCTGATACTCTAACATCTTTTCAGCGATGTCGATTAAGCTCCACATATCTGTAACTTCAGGTGCACCGATTGCTTCGTATACGTCCCATTTAAGCTTCGGAGTGTTACGGTCGAAAGTACCAGCCTGCGCATAGTAGCTGCTGCTTAAACCAACACCGAAAGGAAGTACGTATAATCCGCCGGTACCTGCGCTGTAATTATTTTTGATAGCGTCCAGATTAGCAGTGATGTACTCATTTACCACTTCATCACCTAATACATGAGGTAAGTACTCAGCATAATCAGCATAATTAATGATCTTGTCTGTCTGAACCAGAGTCTCAAAAATATCGGACTGATTTGCAGGAGATACATACATCATGTCCGGGAAATCACCGCTGGTCATCATAGCGGTAGTCTTCTCATCAGAGTATGCCCAAACCTCTAACTTGATGCCGTGAGCTGCTAAAGCCTCTCCTCTGTAACCGGTTACTTCACCGGAGAACAGGTTTGCATCTTTAGGATACAGAGTAATGGTAACAGGTTCTTTTGGTTCTTCCTTCTTTTCTTCAGAAGGAGCTGCTTCAGATTCTTTAGCAGGTGTGGACTCTTCTGTCTTAGTTGTCTCGCTGGTATTAGCAGCAGGCTTCTGTCCACATGCTGTGAGAACCATAGCTGTTGCGAGTGCTAAAGAAAGCACTCTTTTGAAAGTTTTTGCTTTCATATGATATTCCTCCATATAAAAATATTTATTGCGGAGTCCTCCACCCGTTCCCGATGGAGGCTCCTAAAACCCTTGTCCAGGGGGTTTTTCTTATTTAGCAGAACACTATTCAACGGTGTGATTTCGCAATTTCCCCGGTAATCTCCAAAAACCGGTCAATATCCTCTACACCGTGGCAATGTAATGGTGACACTCTGATTGCGCCCTCCAATCCCAGAGCTTCTACGATTCTTTTGGAATATATGCTGGTATTAACTCTTTCAAATACCGTGACACCTCTTTTTTGATATTCCGCCACACATGCTGTCATATCCATACCGTCAATGGAAATAGCCGCGATCAGATCCCTGCCTGTTAAGTCCGGTGTATCCACGCAAACCTTTACTCCCGGTATGTGTCTGAGTCCCGGAACTTTTTCACTGCCTTCCAGCATCCTGTAAAGTAAAGCCCGCTCCTGCATATGGATTCGCCACATGCCCTCCCGGTAAAGTTCTTTCCGGTCACTGCTTTCTATAAAATGTCCGCCGATTTCACAAACATAATTTATAATTTCCATAGCCGCCGCAAAATTTCCCGGTGCCGGGGTGCCCAGTTCAAAAATCTTTTGCTCTTTTGCAATTAATTTGTGATGCGGAAGTGCTGCTACTCTTTCCGATACATATGCAAAACCACAACCTCTGACACCGAAGAATTTATACGGTGCAAAGTTCATACCGTCCAAGCCCAGTTTGTCTGCTTCCATGATACAGTGCGGTGCATGCTGCACAGCATCACTGATAATATATAGATCCGGTTTTACATTCCTTGCAAGCGTAACAATACGCGCAATATCCATAATATTTCCGGAAATATTGGAAGCCGACATGACACTTAAGAGGCAGGTATTTTCGTCAACATATTTTACCACTTCCTCAGGATCAATGCCTCCGGTTTTTGGATTTGCCGGTACCACCCGCATTTCCTTACCGGTCTTCTGACAATAAAAAGCAATCGCATCATAAGCGGAAGGATGCTCCAGTACCGATACCACCGCGTTGGTACCCGGTATATTTTCCATGATCAGGCCTACCATATGAAACATGGTCTGGGATGCTGTCAATTCCGTAATCAGTGCACCGCTTTGGGCGCCAAACATAATTTCCAAAATTTCCTTTGTGCCTTGCTCTACCAAACTCTTTAAATATATCGAACGGGTATGGTTTCTTTCCGGACAATCCGGAAACTGCTCCAAGGAAGCTTTTGCCTCCACTGCTTTCTTCAGTCGCAAAGATCCGCCGGAATTTTCAAAAAAGAGTCTTCTTCCATACACCGGATCCTCATCCACATAATAAAATTTATCCTTTAGTGATTTTTGAAAGGATTCTTCAAATAAAATCCCCTGTGAATACTCCATTTACATTTCTTCCTTTTTATTTAAATATCTATATAAAACCTTCCATGTTCTGAAGCTTTCTTATATAATCCATTTCTGCTTCTGATGCCTGTTTTTTAGAATGAAACAGCACAAGCATGGCATTTTTTAATAATTCATTATGTGCTTCACAACACAAAAGATTTTTTATTTTTTTCAATTCCTGTGTATGTCCGTCAGCAAATATTTCCTGATCTAAACCTGCCAATCGTCCTGTGTAGCCCGAAACTGCACACCAGCTGTCAAAATATGCGCTAA
>SVFL01000011.1:68756-72169 GCA_015056885.1 Lachnospiraceae bacterium | reverse complement strand
ACGCCTAGTGATTGGGAGACAAGGCTGACAGAGGCGGATAAGATAAATCCTGTACAGACAATCTGCCTCTATCATGGAGAGGAGATGTGGGCCGGTCCGAAATCATTGAAGGATATGATAAACTGGCAGGATGCGCCGACGAACTGGGAGGAACAGTTCCATGATTATGGAATGACATTAGTCTGTGCCAACGAAATTAAAGATTTTTCTGTGTTTAGGACGGAGTTGGGGCAGCTTTTGCAGGCGGTTGCCTGTAAGGGGAATGATGAAAAGCTGGAGGAACTTTTTGCAAAAGAGGAATATAGTCATTTGGAGAGGGAGACAGCAGAAGCTATAGCGGTTATGATAGACAATACGACACTATTAGGCAAGTTGGATGAATATGAAGAGGATGGAGGGTACAATATGTGTAAAGGATTGGATGACTGGGCAAAGAGAGAGCAGGAGAAGGGCGTTGCCAGAGGAAAAATCGAGAGTATAAAGAGTATCATGGAGAGTATGAAGACTACAGCAGAAGATGCTATGAATTTATTGAAAATACCTGTGGAAGAACAGGCAGAGTATCTGGCGAAGCTATAAAACTTGCATGTGAGGATTTGGATAAGAGGAAATCGGTTTTTGCAAAGTATATACCGGATTTTCAGTATTATTTGGTTCCAATTTGTGGGTATACGAATGAGGAATTACTAAAGAATGCAGATGAGATTTCGGTGGTGATGCTGATAAATAAGTTGCAGACTTCGGCAGATGTGAAGGAGTTTCGAGAGCTTCCGGCGAAGCAGTTGGAGACGATTCTGAGGGATACCCCGCCGCATTTGCTGAATATTATAGTGAGTATATTGATGGCGAGTTTGTTGAAAATGAATGTTCCTGTCGAAGAGGCAGAGGACCTTGTTGGGAAAGTGAAGGAAAAGAAGATGGCAGAGTTGTTTGCAAATATGGAGCATATGGATATACAGGCGGAACGACGGAATACAGCAGAGCAACGCCAGAGGGCAGAGCGGGCAGAAGAAAGAGCGGAACAGGAGAAAGAGCAGAACGGGCAGAGAGAATGGCATTGCAGTGTATACAAAATCTTATGAAAAATATGTCCTATACGGCGGAAATGGCAATGGATGTGTTGGGAATTCCTTTGGAGGAGCGAGAAAAATATTTTGATAAACTTTAAGATTAATGAAAGTGGGATATATAGTCATTTGGAGTGAGAAACGGCAGAGGCAATACAATAGCGATTATTATGACGGATGTACTTATGGCATTTTGATGAGGGTAAATGTTCCTGCTGTTGAGGAAGAGAATCTTGTAGGGAAAGTGAAGGAAAAGAAGATGGCAGAATTGTTTGCGAATATGGAACATATGGATATACAGGAAGAGCAACGGAAAACTGCAGAGCAGCGCCAGAGGGCAGAGCGGGCAGAAGAAAGAGCGGAGCGGGAGAAAGAAAGAGCGGAGCGGGAGAAAGAAAGAGCGGAGCAGGCAGAAGAGAGAATAAAGCGGGCTGAAGAAATAATAAAACGGGCTGAGGCGAAGGAGTTGCAGTGTATTCAAAATCTTATGCGGAATACGTCGTGTTCGGCAGAAAAAGCGATGGATATGTTGGAAATTTCTGTGGAGAAGCGGGAGCGATAAACTATTATTCTAAATTCAAGTCAATTAGTTCTGAATTAATCTAAATAGATCGAAGGCAGTTCTGCCGTCTAATCACTTGAATATAACAAAATTAGGAAAGGGCGGAGGAACATGAGACCTCCGCAAAAGGAGGCATTATGCAGGAAACAAAGCAGATTGTGACGAACTCTAAGGTAAAGGATAGTGGGGCTAAAATTATTTTTGATGAGCCTATTTTGGTGGCGCAATTTCTTCGGGATTATGTGGATTTACCTTATATGAAGAATGTGCGCCCGGAGGATATTGAGGATGTGTCAGAGCAATACGTCCCGCTCTTTGCAGAGGAACGCAATTCAGACCGTGTAAAAAAGATTCGAGTGCAGGAAGGTAATCCGTTTTTTCTGGTTTCTCTTATTGAACACAAGACGAAAGTTGAGTATAATGTGGCTATGCAGATATTTCGTTATATTGTTTACATCTGGGAGACTTATGAGAAGGAGATGGAGTCAAAGCACCCCGGTATCAGCAGGTTGAAGGACTTCAAATATCCGCCTGTGCTACCTATAGTGTATTATGAAGGAAGCGATAGCTGGACGGTGCCCTTGGATTTTAAGAGCCGGATTTATCATGGAGATGTTTTTGCAAAGTATATACCGGATTTTCAGTATTATTTGGTTCCGATTTGCAAGTATACCAACGAAGAGTTGTTGGAGAAAGCGGATGAGATTTCGTTGGTGATGTTGATAAATAAGCTGCAGACTTCAGATGATGTGAGAATGTTTAGGGAGCTTCCTGCGGAGCAGTTGGAAGCAATTTTGAGCGATACTCCGCCTCACCTGATGACTATTATAATGAGTATACTGATGGCATATTTGTTGAAATTGAATGTTCCTGTCGATGAGGCAGAGAATTTAGTAGGGAAAGTGAAGGAAAAGAAGATGGCAGAGTTGTTTGCAAATATGGAGCATATGGATATACAGGCGGAACGACGGAATACAGCAGAACAGCGCCAGAGGGCAGAGTGGGCAGAGGAAAGAGCGGAGCAGGCAGAGAAGAGAGCGGAACAGGCAGAGCTTAGGGAGTTGCAGCGCATACGAAATCTTATGAAAAATGTGTCCTGCACAGCGGAAAGTGCAATGGATATGTTGGGAATTTCTGCGGAGGAGCAAGAGCTATATTTGGCAAAGTTGTAAACCTGCCAGTAACTTCCATTCAATAAATTGAGTCAAAAAGAAAAATTTTCTGAATTTTAGTAGAAATATAATGAAAATGACAAAAAAAGAGACACGGTCATATGGCTTCTGTTTTTGAATTGTATGCAATGGTATCTTTTTCGGCTTCCTGTTTTGCCCAGAGCATCATTTGTTCTTGATTTCCTGAGAATTGTTCCAGCAGTTCATCGAGACGTCCAAGCTTTCTGTATACCCGAGAGGATGTACGCCCATTCTCTTTCCGGTAAGACTGCATGACATAAACACTTTTGTTGTTATCCGTTTCATTAATTGCTACATACATATAATAATCACCTCAAGACCATTACAACATATATAGCACGATATAGCGCGCATTATTTTTTAAATTTGTAAGTGTCAAACTCCCGGATAAATAGAAGATGTAGAATATAGGATAAATAGAGATTTTAAGTTAATTTGTATAAATAGAGATTGACATTTAAGGAAATCTATAATAGAATCAAAACATCTTAATTCAAGTCAATTAGTTCTGATTCATTCAAAGTAAATCACAGGCAGTTCTGCCGTCTAATCACTTGAATACAACAGAATAGGAAAGGGCGGAGGACTAAA
>SVFL01000011.1:0-68656 GCA_015056885.1 Lachnospiraceae bacterium | reverse complement strand
AATCTATAATAGAATCAAAACATCTTAATTCAAGTCAATTAGTTCTGATTCATTCAAAGTAAATCACAGGCAGTTCTGCCGTCTAATCACTTGAATACAACAGAATAGGAAAGGGCGGAGGACTAAAGGAGCCTCCGCAGAAGGAGGGAGCCTATGGGCAAAAAAGACGATACCATGTATGATTATTTGGAGAATCGTGACAAATTTGCAGATTTGGTAAATATGGTAATGTATCAGGGTGAGCAAGTGATACAGGCATCCATGTTGGAGCCGGAAGATACCCGTTATGTGAGAAAGGGGCGCAAAAAGAATGGTAAGTTAGCAACAAAAAATCACTATCGGGATTTGAAGAAACGCTTGTCAGATGGTGGGCGGATTGGAATTATCGCTATCGAGAATCAGGATGCAGTAGACTATTCTATGCCACTGCGAATTATGGAATATGACTGCATGGAATATCGCAAGCAGGTCCGGCAGATTCAGAGGGATAAAACCAATGAATTAAAAAAGGAGAACAGAGTGCCTAGTGATTGGGAGACAAAGCTGACAGAAGCTGATAAGATAAATCCTGTGCAAACAATCTGTCTGTATCATGGAGAAGAGATGTGGGCCGGCCCGAAATCGTTGAAGGATATGATAAACTGGCAGGATGCACCGATAAAATGGGAGGAACAGTTCCATGATTATGGAATGACATTAGTCTGCGCCAATGAAATAAAAGATTTTTCTGTGTTTAGGACGGAATTGGGGCAGCTTTTGCAGGCGATTGCTTGTGCGGGTGATAAGGCGAAATTACAGGCTCTTTTCCAAAAAGAGGAATATAGTCATTTGGAGCGGGAGACTGCGGAGGCTATCGCGATTATGACAGATGTGGATATTGTCTTGAATAAACTGGATAAATGCGAAGAAAATGGAGGATATGATATGTGTAAAGGTATGGAAGATTGGGCAAAGGAAGAGCAGGAGAAGGGCGCTGCCAGAGGCAAGATTGAGGGCAGGATTGAAGGCAAGATTGAGGGCAAAATTGAGAGTAAACTCGAAAGTATACAGAATCTTATGCAGAATATGAAAATTACTGCAGAAGAAGCCATGAACTTACTGGGGGTTCCGGTGGAAGAACGGGCAGAGTACTTGGCGAAGTTGTAAATCTGCCTCTACCATGGTGAGGAGGAGTGGGCCGGCCCGAAATCGTTGAAGGATATGATAAACTGGCAGGATGCACCGATAAAATGGGAGGAACAGTTCCATGATTATGGAATGACATTAGTCTGCGCCAATGAAATAAAAGATTTTTCTGTGTTTAGGACGGAATTGGGGCAGCTTTTGCAGGCGATTGCTTGTGCGGGTGATAAGGCGAAATTACAGGCTCTTTTCCAAAAAGAGGAATATAGTCATTTGGAGCGGGAGACTGCGGAGGCTATCGCGATTATGACAGATGTGGATATTGTCTTGAATAAACTGGATGAATGCGAAGAAAATGGAGGATATGATATGTGTAAAGGTATGGAAGATTGGGCAAAGGAAGAGCAGGAGAAGGGTGCTACCAGGGGCAAGATTGAGGGCAAAATTGAGAGTAAACTCGAAAGTATACAGAATCTTATGCAGAATATGAAAATTACTGCAGAAGAAGCCATGAACTTACTGGGGGTTCCTGTGGAAGAACGGGCAGAGTATCTGGCGAAACTATAAAGTTTGCACGCTGGAGTTTTAGGAGTGAGGATATTTGATATGATTTGGCAAAAGAATGATAAGGGAAGGAATGTCAACGGATGAAAGATGGTTATATGTGTTTTGGAATGGAAGGAAAAAAGAAAATTTTCTGAATTTTAGTAGAAATATAATGAAAAATGACAAAAAATCCGATATAATATACAGTGTAAGTAAATAGCATTGTTGAAATGATTTTGCACGTTGCGAATGGAGTCGCTGTTGTAATCGGAAGAGTGGGGCCTCGCATATAGTGTGGGGCTTTTATAAATTTGTGGTAAAGATATAGCTTATCTGTATGTATAATTGACTATTGGCTTATGTGGCTGAATAGATGATATGTGCATGATTGGTTACGCAAGAATATTACCAAGTTTAAGGAGGACGATTAAGTGAATAATCAGATGTATTTCCCTTGTGAGGATGATTGTTATGTAAGCGAAATGCGAAATGTGGTTCAAAAGATATGGGAAAAGTTGGGAGACGAAAAAAGTAAAATACTATTTAAAAACCGATTACTATATAGTTTGACAAAGGATTTTAAATTTATGCGAGAGGTATTGGACGAAGCTGGAGTTACAGAGAGATTTAAAGAGTATTTGCAAGATGATAAAAGTAATTTGTTTTTTTGTTATGGTGCAGGGATACGCGGAACTAGATTGGTTAATATTTTTCGTGATATAAACTGGGTAGGATATATTGACAAAAATAAAAAGGGAATCTATAATGAGCTGCCAGTTTTTGATATAGAAACAGTAGTAAATGCGACATTTAGTAAAATTATTGTATCGAATTTGGAAAATACAGATTTGATTAAAAATGAATTAATAGAAAAAGGAATTTCTAAAGATTCTATTGTTGTTTTAGCAGAGATAGATAAAATAATAGGATATAACCAATATTTTGAAAATGAATTTATGTTGTCGGCGTGTGATTTTAATCGTTGTTTTGTAGATATAGGATGTTATGATGGTTCGGATACAATAAAGTACCTTGAATGGTGTAATGTTTCGAACGCATCGGTAATTGGATTTGAAGCAGATCGTTATAATTATGCTCTGTGTAAGGAAAAACTTGAAAAATATGACAATGTGGAATTGTACAACTATGGACTTTCGGATAAAGAAGGGATAGGACTATTTCAAATGTTAGGGGCGAAAAATTCAAAGTTTACATCTACGGGAACAGAGGAGGTGGCTTTAAAAAGATTAGACGATGTTTTGGCAAAACGACAAGTAGGATTTGTCAAAATGGATATTGAAGGGTTTGAAGAAAAATGCTTGCAAGGCGCAAGGCGAATTATATCAGAACAGAGACCGGTTTTGGCAATAAGTATATATCATAAGGGAGAAGATATATGGAAAATTCCATTGATGGTATTGGAAATGAATAAAGGATATCGGTTTTATTTGAGACATTATAATGTAGGAGTGCAAGATACAGTGCTTTATGCCATTCCTGAGTAAATATTATATGTTTGGCGGAAAAGATTTTTTGCATGTATGCTTTTTGTTTGTCAAATTTTCAATTATAGTTTGATGTATTTAAGAAGATATGAATAGAGGAAAAATGAGTTTAAAAGAAAAAGGATATATACGTTATCGAAAACGGAAAGCCAATATGAATAAGCTGTGTTTCTATGTGTGTAGCGTGTTTCCTATTCGTAAGAATCTGGTTAGCGTGTGTACTTTTGAAGGTAAGGGTGGATTCGGTTGCAATCCCAAGTACATCGTGGAGGAGCTGCATCGCAGAAATCCGGAGTACAAGTTTGTGTGGTTTGTAAACGATATGAGCAAGCAGTTCCCGGATTATATCAAGAAGGTGCCCAATACCTTGTGGAGCAGGGCGTACTGGCTGTCGGTATCGAAGGTGTGGATTGACAATTACAGAAAGCCTTATGGTACGAGAAAACGCAAGGGGCAGTATTACATTAATACCTGGCATGGGGCCACAGGATTTAAGAGTATCGGTTTGTGGCGTGGAAAAGCTTTTTCGAAGATGGCATATCTGGTTAGCAAAAACGATTCAGATATGATTGACTGCGTCCCGGTGGATTCGGAATGGTGTGCCCAGTATTTTGTCAAGGGTCTGGTCTATGAAGGAGAGTTTTTGAAGAGTGGAACGGCCAGATGTGACATCATGTATGGAGACCGCCAGGAAGCGCGTGATAAATTCAGGGAGAAATACCATTTGAACCGCGATGCGAAAATAGTGATGTTTGCGCCTACCTTTCGAGAAAAAAGCGTGGATGGCAAGCGAGTGGTGTTTTCGGAACTGTGGACTTTGGATTTTAAGCGAATGCTTCAAAATCTGGAGAAGAGATTTGGTGGACAATGGATATTGTGCATGCGATTGCATCCTCAGATTGCAGAATATGTGAGCCAGATACAGGAGATAGACTTAAAGGATAAAATTATTGATGCCAGCAGAGAAGATGATATGTACGAGGCACTTGCAGCAATGGATGCGTTGGTTACGGATTATTCCAGCGTGGCAATGGATGCAGGAATAGCCAAGATGCCTGTGTTTGTGTATGCGGATGATATTGAGAAGTATGTGAAGGACAGGGGGAGTCTTATTTGGGAAATGTCTACGAGAGAGACAGGAGTAATTAAGAATAATGTTGAGAAAACCCCAGATATCAGTTTGGTGCTTCCTTTTTCTGTAGCGGAGAATAATGAGAAATTAGAACAGGATATTCTAACTTTTGATGAAAAATGTTATGAAGCTAAAATACAAGTTTACAATGAGGATATAGGGCTGGTGTTTGATGGAAAAGCAAGCAAGCGCATTGTGGACAAGATAGAAGAAATGTGTAATGCATTGAGGTGAAGAGGATGAATGTAGCGATAATTATTGCAGGTGGAGTGGGAGCAAGAACAGGGCAACATGTTCCTAAACAATTTATAAATGTGTTGGACAAGCCCATTATTGTATACACATTAGAGCAGTTTCAGGCTTCAGAGGAAATCGATGCAATAGAGGTTGTCTGTTTGTCCGGATGGGAAGAAATACTAAAGGCATATGCATTGCAGTACGGGATTGCTAAGCTGAAATGGGTTGTTCCCGGTGGAGGCAGCAGTCAGGAATCCATTTTTAAGGGGTTGACAAATCTGCAAGACGAGTGCACTGCCGATGATGTGGTAGTAATTCATGACGGAATTCGTCCTATGGTAGAGCAACGCATTATACATTCCTGTATTCAGGTTTGTAAGGAAAAGGGAAATGGTATTACGGCACTGCCGGTTTATGAGCAGATTTTTAAGACAGAAGATGGAGAGACTACTGAAGAATATGTTCCAAGAGAGAAATTGCGGATACTGCAAACACCACAGGCATATAAATTCGGTACGTTGCTGAAAGCTTACCAAGAAGCATTCGAGAAACAAATTGGTATTCATGCATCATCCTATGCAAATACGCTTATGACTGATTTGGGAAATGAGTTGTATTTTGCGGAAGGTTCTACGAAGAATATCAAAATTACTACCGGTGATGATATAGAAATGTTTAAAGCAATGTTGTTGGCTCGGGGATAGAGGAGAATGAGATGAGATATAAAGAAGAATATTGGATTGATGTAAAGCGTGTGATACAATGCATTCCTAAAATTGAGAATTTGCGGAATGCGAAATTGCTTATCACCGGGGCGACGGGAATGATTGGTTCTTCAGTTGCGGATATATTGTTTTATCTTAATAAGAATGAAAACTATGATACAAAATTATATTTGTTGGGGAGAGAGGAAGGAAAAGTTAAGAATAGATTTTCAACATTTGCATTAGGCGAGGATTATGAATTTATAGAGTATGATGCAACGAAAGAGATTAGTTTTGATTGTGAAGTGGATTATGTGATTCATGCTGCTAGTAATGCAGATCCGGTTGCATACACGGAATGTCCTGTTGAGACGATGCTGGCCAATTTGGTTGGAACAAATAATTTACTTCGATATATCAAAGAGAAAAAGGGAAGAAGATTTTTGTATCTTTCATCCAGTGAAGTATATGGTAAAAAAACTGACAATTCTCCATATAGCGAGAATGACTATGGTTATGTAGATATTACAAATTCTAGAGCTTGTTACCCTAGCTCGAAACGTGCAGCAGAAACATTATGTGTTTCTTATGGTGAACAATTTGATGTTGATACAGTTATCGTGCGTCCGGGACATATTTATGGTCCAACAATTTTAGATACTGATAGTCGGGCATCCGCACAATTTACAAGAAATGCGATTAATGGTGAAAGCATAATAATGAAAAGTGCTGGTGAACAAATGAGATCTTATTGTTATACGCTGGATTGTGCATCAGCAATTTTAGCAGTTTTGATAAATGGCGAAAAAGGAAATGCGTACAATATTTCTAATAAAGATTCTGTTGTGTCTATTAGAAGTTTAGCTGAAGAGATTGCAAGATGTGCAAATGTAGAAGTTGTTTTTGAGAATCCTTCGGATAAAGAGAAAAAAGGATATAATATGATGAGTAATTCATCTCTAGATGCGACAAAATTGGAGAAGCTAGGCTGGAAAGCTTATTTTGATTTGGAAAAGGGTGTTGAAAAGACCGTGTTATATTTGAAGTAGAAAGGCATTGTGAAATGATATGAACGAAAAAAAGGGCAAATCAAAATTTGATTACGAGATAGAAGAATTTCATAATGCCTTTCACAATATGAAAGATAAAAAGATTGCCCTTTATGGAACTGGCAGAATGACTGCGACTTTGGTGGCTGGGGTAGGTGATTATCAAATCATTGGTCTGTGTGATCGGGATGAAAGTCTGATTGGAAAAGAAGTCTACGGCAAACCCGTGCTTAGTAGAAAACAGGCGGAGGAACAGGCAGATTTGCTTGTGATCAACACGGATGCAACTTACTGGAATGCCATTTATAAGCGTATTCAGGATTGGAATATACCTATCTACTTTCGCAATGGAGTGAGGGCTTTTCTGGAAGTCAAGGAAGATAAAGAGAATCCTTATTGGCAGAAGAGTTTGAATGAGTTAAAGAGTGTGGTGCAGTCATATGAAGTGATATCTTTCGATATAGTTGATACCCTTCTGATTAGAAAAGTGATGTCTCCCTTTGATGTGTTTCGAATTGTGGAATTACGGTTACAGAGTCAATATGGCGAAATTGATTTTTGCGGTGTGCGAAAAAGAGCGACATCCATGTTGGAGCAGCCCACATATGATGAGATATATGCTAAAATTAGTGAGACCTCCGGTTGGGATTTAGAAACTGTTGAAACGGCGAAAAGGCTTGAACAGGAAATAGAAAAAAGTTTACTTGTGGCACGAAATGACGTGGCAGGACTGTGTAATGAAATTATGCAGGAAAAGGAAGTCTATTTTGTAAGTGATATGTATTTTACCAAAGAGACTTTATGGGAGCTGTTAACTATAAATGGTATTAATGCGAAGAGAGAGCAGATAATTGTGTCCTGTGAACTTCGTAAGGACAAGAAAAGCGGTGAACTCTGGCAGTGGTATAAAGACGATGTGGTCAAAGAGAGACGTGCTTTACATATCGGGGACAATCTGAAATCCGATGTGGATATGCCTAGAAAGTATGGTATTGAGTCTTACTATGTGATGAGCGTCAATGAAATGTTGGAGCATTCTTCTATCAAGGATATTGTACCCAATATTGTTTCTGTACAATCTTCTCTGGCTATGGGAATGGTGTGTGCAAAAGTGTTTAATAGTCCTTTTGCATTGAATGCTTCGTTTGGGAAATTGGTATTTCATGACAATAGGGAAGCCGGGTATGTACTGTTAGGCAATTTGGTGTATAATTTTATGTTGTGGTTAATAAATAATGCCAAGGCAGACGGTGTAGAGCAGCTCTTGTTTGTGGCCAGGGAGGGGTATTTACTTGTACCCCAGTATCAGCATATGCGTAAATTGTTGGAGGATACCAATGCTCCCAAAGGGATTTATCTGGAGATATCGAGGAGAGCGATATGGGGAGCGTCCATTGAAAATATAGAGGATGTTTACGAGATTGCAACGTTTCCTTACGGAGGGACATGCAAAGAGTTCTTGAAGGATCGTTTTGGTGTCGCGGCGGAAGACGAAGATTTGGATAATAAACGGATGGCAGAGGTACAGAGTGATCCTAAGCAGTTGCGAGCATTTGTAGAAAAATATGCGGATGTGATATTATCGGCTTTACTGACGGAGAAGACAAATTATAAAACCTATACAGATGGGATGAATCTTGGGGAACGAATAGGTGTTGTAGATTCACTTTGGTATGGTAGTACGCAATATTATTTGAGTAAATTCCTGAAACAGAAGGTGCATGGTTACTACTTTACGGCTTGTCTGGATGAGAGTAATCGATATATATATCAAAATGATATGAAGGGGTGCTTTCAGAGGAAGGAAGATTTATCCGGCAAGGAATGTAGTGTGTTCCGCAATTCAAAGTTCATGGAAGCTTTTTTTACAGCACCCAATGGCATGTTGATTTGTATAAATTCCGACGGTACTCCCAAACATTCGGAACCAATGTCCAATCAATTAAATTATTCTGTGAGATTGGATATGCAGGAGGGGATATTGGAGTTCTTTTTTGATATGGTAAAGCTACAGAATAGATTAGGGTTAATGGAGCGACTTAATGATGAGTTGTTTAGTGATGAGTTGTTTGACGTATTGATGAATAATGGGTTTGAACCCACGGAAGAGATGAAGAAAGGTTTCTATTTTGATAATAAGATATTAAATGATAGAGAATCGAGAATTTGGGAGTAAGGAGGCTGATACAGCCTGTAATAGATAAGGAGGTCTCATATGTATGTGGATAGTAATTTGAATAAACTATCAGAGGATTGGAAGGATGTTGATAGTGTTATTCTTTTTGGGGTGGGTTTTGTTTCCCAAATTTGTTTGCATCTGTTTGAAAAAGTGGATGTCCGAGTAGCGTATGTAATTGATAATGATACAACTAAACAAGGAACGAGATGGAATGGAATGCTTATATCCTCGTTTGATGAAGTGAAAGATAAAATAGGTAATCAAAAAATTGTTATTATGACAGCTCATACAGCATATAACGAAATTTCACAGTTTTTGACAGAGCAAGGGTTCGTTGAGCATATAGATTTTTGTGGAATAGGTCAGTTTATTTGTGAATGGTCATGGCATGCAAAAGGGATGAATTGTTTATATCATGTAGATATGACAATTACAACAAGGTGCACATTTAACTGTAAGCACTGTAACATGTTTATTCCCTATTATAAACAACATAGTGAGTGTTCTTTTGAAGAATTGAAAAGTAATATAGATTTACTCTTTTCAAGGGTGGATTATATTGTGTATTTAGGGTTAGTTGGTGGGGAGCCTACGTTAAATCCGGCGTTAAAAGATGTTTTACAATACATTGGAGAGAATTATCGAGAGAAGTGCGGAAGAATAATCTACGTAATTAATGGTAGTCGTGTTCCGTCAGGTGATATATTTGATGTAATGAAAAAATACGATATATATTTGGAAATTAGTGATTATAGGGAATTTATTCCTTATCATGCGAAATTCGAAGAATTGATTAAAAAATTGGAGCAACATGATATTCAATATAATGTACGGCATTCTCAGATATGGGCAGATTTTGGTTTCCCGACTGCACCGGTAAAAAGGAATGCAGAAGAGTTAAGAGAACATCTGCGGTGTTGTCATCCTGAATGGAATGGACTGAATGATGGTAAATTTTACTATTGCAATATATCATGGAGTGCGGAAAAAAGTGGTCATTTCAAATTGAGACCGGAAGATTATATTGTACTTAAGGATATTAATCCAAACGATAAAGAAGCGTGTCACAAGATTGTGGAATTGAGTCGCGGTACCAGCAGTTTCTGTAGGATTTGCGGAGGCTGTGGTAGTGATAATACAAATTATGTGCCGGTGGGAGAGCAATTGTAAATCTGTAAAGTGAATTAATGGTTTTTGAGTGCAAGGGAGGAGGGAGAGGGTTTGGTTTTAAGCAAAGAGAAGAAGGTAGTCTTATATGGAGCAGGTCAGAGAACGCACAACATATACTGGGCATTAAAAAAATGTGGGTATGAAGTTATATTTTGTGTGGTTTCGAATGATGTAAAAGTCGAAATTTTTTTTGAGGATTTAAGAGTATATTCTTTAAAAGATAAATATAAAGAAATTCTTGAGCAAGACTATCAGATAGTACTTGCGGTATTTCAAAGGTATATAGCGGAGATATCAGACTATTTAGAGAGTTTTGGAATAACAAAATATTGGAAGACCTCCGAATTGCCTTGGAGTTGTGATTTTAATGTTTATGAAGGATTGAATGAAGAAGAATACTTGGAAAGAATTTATGCGAAGAATCTGGTTGCAAATAGGAAAAAGAACAATCCAATAGAAAAAGTTTTCTTTTTAGTTCAGATGGTGCAGCCGAGAGCATTCAAAGTAATTCGTGCATTAAAAACTGCTGGAATTCAAACAGAATGTATAATTGCCATTGATGCCTATGGATTAAGTGATGAAAAGCTGCTTGAATTCTCGAGAGGATGTGGTGAATACAAACTTTGCGAGAGCACAGAAGAAATTATGCGTCGGTGCTATGAAACAGATGCTGATGTAATACATATTTTTTCAGAAGCAGATTCATCGATAGGGCGATTGCAGCCCATTATAAAAAAGAAACTTATTTATCCTAAAATTGTTTTTGACGAATTCGATGTAGTTACTGAAATGTATAGAGAAGTTCCGCAGAAAATAAAAGATGTTGAGTTATTCTGTCTTGAACATGCAGATGGCATTTGTCATAGAGGAACAGAAGTAGATTTTTTGATTGAGCAAGGATATGACGTTTGTAAGAAAAGGATTCATTTTATGGATTACTGTGGCGATAATCAATATTATAAATCGCCGCAAAAAGATTTTGAGGATGAATTAGAACTGGTATATGTAGGGGGATTGTTGGCAGGGAAAGCTTATGAGGATGTTCGTGTAAATAGGATTTTAGACTATGCAAATTTATGTCAAGAAAATCATTGCCATTTACATGTTTACCCATCTTCTTATGACAAGGCGAAAATGCATGAGTATATTGAAATGGAAGAGCATAATCCATATTTTCATTTGCATGAGCCGGTACCATATGAGAAATTATGTGAAGAGATTAGTAAGTATGATTATGGAGTTTTCCCGGCTAAAAAAGGTTTTTTGGAGTATGCGGAGAAATATGGGAATTATACGAAGGCACAAAATATACATTCAACAACCAACAAGAAGTTTGATTATTTAGAGGCAGGGCTTCCCATTATTACAGCGACGCAGGTTGCTGAGTCAAAAGTGTTTGAAGAAGAAGGGATTCTGATTCGTAGGACGGATGAAGAAATAGATTTTGACGAATTGCGGAGACGAAGAAATGAAATGAAAAGGAAGGTAGTTGAAGTCAGAGAAAAGTATCGAATATCAAACCAAATTCAAAGGTTAATAGATTTTTACAATATGTTATTGAGAGAAGAGGGATAAAATGATTAGTGTTGTAACAGGTGGTTGCGGATTTATAGGTTCACATATGGTGGACAGACTTCTAGCGGAAGGACATGAAGTAAGGGTGATTGATAACTGGTCTACGGGTAGACCGGAAAACCTTGCGCATCAGGAGCCGAATGACAGATTAACTGTTTATCACATGGATATTCGGAATAAGGAAGCTATAGAGCCGATATTTGAGGGTGTAGATTATGTGTTTCACTTAGCTGCTCTTGCAGATATCGTTCCTTCTATACAGCGTCCGTGGGATTATTATTCCTCTAATGTGTTGGGAACGTATAATGTAGTGGAGTGTGCAAGGAATGCTAACATTAAAAAATTAGTGTATGCGGCATCATCTTCTTGTTATGGAATTCCGGATGAATATCCTACAAAGGAGACTGCAGAGATTCGGCCTCAATATCCCTATGCCTTGACGAAACGTTTGGGAGAAGAAACGGTGCTTCATTGGGGACAAGTGTATGGTTTGCCGGTGGTTACATTACGTTTGTTTAATGTATATGGTACCCGATCAAGAACTTCCGGAACGTATGGAGCTGTGTTTGGTGTATTCTTGGCTCAGAAATTGGCTGGGAAACCCTTTACAGTCGTTGGAGATGGCAATCAGACCAGAGACTTTACCTATGTTACAGATATAGCGGATGCGTTTTACACAGCAGCAGTATCAGATGTAGTACAGGAGACCTTTAATGTAGGTAGCGGTGGAACTTATTCGGTAAATCGGTTGTGCGAATTACTGGGCGGTGAAGTAACGCATATTCCCAAGCGCCCAGGAGAGCCGGATTGCACTTTCGCAGACACAACCAAAATCGAAACCATGTTGGGATGGAGAGCGAAGGTATCTTTTGAAAGTGGAGTGCAAAAGGTATTGGAGAACATTGATTATTGGGCAAAGGCGCCGGTATGGACTCCGGATACCATTAGTGTGGAAACGGAAGATTGGTTCAAGTACTTAGGGGACAAAAATAAATAATTTAGGAGTTTACAGTGGCTAAGATAGTAACAAAACAGGAATTTAAAACAGAGATCAGACCGGCAATAAAAAGGGACAAACAGACGATTGCATTATGTCATGGTGTATTTGATTTGATTCATCCCGGGCATATTATACATTTTCAACAGGCCAAGCAAATGGCAGACGTATTGGTGGTGTCAATTACGTCCGCAGAATTTGTTAGGAAGGGACCGGGGAGACCTTATTTTAATAATGAACAGAGAATGAATTTCTTGTCGGCAATAGATTGCATAGACTATGTTTTGTTATCGGAAGGTTATACTGTAGATGATATTGTAGAGAATGTTGAGCCGGATATTTATGTAAAGGGCAGTGAATATGCCAGGGAAGAAGACGATGTCACAGGAATGATGACGGCTGAAAGATTACTAGTGGAGAAACATGGCGGTGTTGTTCGGTATACAACAGGTGAAGTGTTTAGTTCTACCAAGCTAATAAATACAGCTATGTCCGGCTTACCGCGCGAAGTGATAGATTTCATGACAAAATTCAAAGAAAATCATGGAATGGAAAATATTAAGAAGATGTCAGATGCAGCGGTACAATTGAAGGTTCTTGTAATCGGAGATACCATTATTGACAGATACACCTATTGTGATATTCAGGGGTTGATGAGTAAGGATATGGCGTATTCTGCTCGTGTCAAATCCTCGGAAGACTATTTGGGCGGCGCGATTGCCATAGCAAGGCATTTGGCATCGTTTAGCAAACATGTAACGCTCATGTCTGTGATAGGTGATGAAGCAGCGATACTGGATGGCATTCGGAATGAGATTGGAGATAAAGTAGAATTAGAGCTTTATCAAAGTTCAGAAATACCTACAATCATAAAACAAAGATATGTTGTAAAAAATCAAAAGCGTGAAGAGTATAAAAAGATATTTGCAGCCAATAATATTGTGCTCAATAGAAATTATGAACAGGTATTGATAGATCGTTTTGTAGAGAGACTGGAACAATCAATTGAAGATTATGATGTAGTGTTTTTATGTGATTTTGGACATGGTCTGATTGGTTCTGACATTATGCGAATTGCACAGCAAAAGGCGAAGTATTTAGTGCTGAATTGTCAGACCAATTCTACCAATAAGGGAAGAAATATTATCACAAAATATGATAGAGCAGATGCATTTTCCTTAGATCAGGGAGAACTGTCTTTGGCATATCCTGCTATTGTAACAGACGAAAAAGATTCCTTGCAAAAACTGTGTAAAAGGTTGGGGGGAGCCGGATGGCTCACTAGGGGCTCGAATGGTGCGTATGGAGTTGATCTTAAAACAGGGGATATTGTGCACGAATGTCCTGCATTTACTTTGAATGTCACAGATACAATTGGTGCGGGAGATGCGTTTTTTGCAGTGGCCGGTTTGTTTTCCGCTTTGGGAGCAACTGTGGAAGAAGGGATGTTTTTGGGTAATATTGCAGGAGCATTGGGCGCAAATATTGTCGGGAATAAAGATGCAGTAGAAAAGGCGAATGTATTGAAGTACGCCAGCACACTATTTAATGTATAGTTAAAATGCAGGAGAAATAGATATGAGTAGTTATTCACCATACAGTGACTTGAAGATTTTTAGACATATAGATGCAATAAGTGGTATGTTGGAAGGCAAACGAATAGCGCCGATTTATCTGCGCATAAAGCCTACAAATGTCTGTAATCAGAGATGCTTTTTTTGCGCATATGCAAATGATAATTTGTTTGATGATAGAGCTGTGGAAAACAGAGAATCCATTCCGTGGGAGATATTAGAACGTACACTCATTGATTTCGCTGCTATGGGTGGGAAGGCTGTTACATATAGTGGTGGCGGAGAACCCTTGTGTTATCATTCAATTATTGAAACTTTAAAGTTGACAGAGAAGCTGGGCTTGGATTGTTCTATGATTACCAATGCACAGGCATTGGTGGGAGAACCGGTAGAGTATCTGCGCCATGCAAAATGGATAAGAGTGTCTTTTGATGCTTCAAATGGTGATATTTATAAGGGAATCCGAAATGTGAATTCTTTTGAACGAGTGACTCAAAATATTGCTAATTTTGCAAAGATCAAAGATGATGACTGTGTACTGGGAATCAATTGTGTAATTTCGAAAAGCAATGCAGAAGATATTTATGAGATTAGCAAACTGGCGAAAGAGTTGGGTGTGAATAATATAAAGTTTTCACCTGTGTTGGTTAAATCGGAAGAGGAAGCATATCATAGTGAAATCAAAGATTCGGTCAATGCACAAATTGCAAGAGCTAAAGCAGAATTGGAAGAAGCGTCTTTTCGTATTGTAGATAAATATACAAATGATTATGCATTGAGTGAGAGTTATGTAAAGCCATATCATAGATGTTATATTCAAGAGTATTTTGCTGTGATAGCTGCGGATGCTAAAGTATATAGATGCCATCAGAGAGCATATACCAAAGCCGGTGAAGTAGGAGACTTGAAGAAGCAGTCATTTAAAGAGATATGGTATAATCCGGAAGTAGTGGAGCAGATTAGAAAATTTGACCCTTGCGAACAGTGTGATTTTAGGTGTGCATTTGATGAAAGAAATAGTCTGTTGAATAATTATTTTATGATGGATACTAATCACGTCAATTTTGTTTAAGTGGTAAATGATATGGGAAGATATGAAGATATGGATAAATGTAAGAGAATTCGAAGACACATAGTGGAACAGGGGTATCTAAGTGGAAGAGGACACATAAGTTCCGCGTTATCATTGGTCGAAGTATACTATGCTCTATATGGGATGAATTATTTTGATGTTTCAAAGATAAAAAACATGGAAGCTGATCGTGACCGATTGGTGTTAAGCAAGGGGCATGGGGCATTAGGATTGTATGCAACGCTTGTTGAAGTTGGAATTATTTCGCAAGGTGAGTTGGATGGTTTTGCAACCAGCGAAGGAATATTATCAACACACCCTGTTAGGGGAAGTATTCCAGGAGTAGAGATGAGTGCAGGCTCCCTAGGGCAAGGGATTGGATATGCAGGCGGGATTGCATTAAGTGCTAAGCTGTCCGGCGAAGATTACAAGACGGTTGTAATAGTGGGTGATGGGGAATTGCAGGAAGGTTCTAATTGGGAGTCTCTTTTATTTATAGCACACAATAAATTGGATAATTTAACCGTGATTGTGGATCGCAATCGATTGCAGATAACAGGGGATGTAGACAATATTGTATCAATTGAACCGCTGCAAAGCAAATTTAAGGCATTTGGATTTGATGTAATCGAAGTGGATGGGCACAATGTACAGGATGTTTTAAGCGCGCTAAATGAGGGTGAGAATGGTTGCCCTAAGATAATTATCGCAAATACGATAAAGGGCAAAGGAGTTTCCTTTATAGAAAATAAGGGTGGTTGGCATGGTAAGGGTTTGTCTAAGGAGCAATATGAATTAGCCCTAAAGGAATTGGAGGAAATGATTTGATAAAAGCGTTGATTGAATCACTAATCGAAGTAGGTAATGATGAAAAAGTAGTATATTTGGTTGCGGATGACAAGGAAGTGTATGATGGTTTGGTTGCAGTATTTCCAACCAGAACATTTAATATTGGTATTGCGGAGTGTAATGGAATTAGTTTAGCTGCAGGTTTGGAAAATGGAGGATATAAACCATATGTGATAGGTGGTTGTACGTTCATGGCATTTCGCGCATATGATTTTATCCGTGTTCAGATGTGTATGCAGAGAAGTAATGTTAAGGTAATTGGTATAGGTGCGGGATTAGCGATTAGTATATTAGGAAACACACAGCACGCTACAGAGGACTTAAGTTCGTTGAGGGCACTTCCTTATCTGAAAGTAATCACACCAAGCACACCTACAGAAGTAAGACATGCAGTTAATGATGTTTACGAGAATAGCGGTCCGGCTTATGTAAGAGTAGGCAGATCTTGTGGAGTGGATTTTTATGATGAGGGGGTATGCTATGTTTCAAATAAGATGCAAAAAATATTGGATGGTGAAAAGTTACTAATCTTTTCTACAGGTAGTATTTTATGCAAGGTTTTAGAGGTGGCAAAACGTTTTACCGGGGAGGTTGGAGTAATTGATGTGCACACTATTTCGCCATTAGATGTAGAATCGCTCAAAGCCTATGCAAAGGAAAACTCTAATTGGATGTCAGTAGAAGAGCATAATTTGAATGGTGGTTTGGGAAGTGCATTAGCTGAGGCTGTAGTAGATAATAGATTAGAGGTTTCGTTGCATCGTTTCGGCTTAAAAAATCAATTTGCGGACGGGTATGGAAACTATGAGCAGATAAAAGAGAAAAATGGTCTGGGAATAGAGGATATTTACAGAGAATGCCTTGTTGCATTGGAGGGAATAAATTGAGAATATTGATAACCGGTGTGGGGGGCAATGTTGGTAGATCATTAGCAGATTATTTGTCGCAAAGACATTCTGTGGTTGGCATTTATCGGACACATAAACCAATGAATATTGCTTATAAAATAGTCCGAGCAGAACTAAGTGAGTCGCTTGAAGCAGTTGAAGGAGATTATGATGTTATTATTCATTGTGCAGCCGGTTTGCAAGGAAACACAGATTCTCTGATTAGAGATAATATTGACGCTACCCGTAAAATGGTAAGATTTGCAGAAAAACAGAATGTATCCGGATTTATTTACATGTCAACGGTATCCGTATACGGAGAGACGGACGGGGTGGTGTCAGAACATTCGTCAATTGTAAATCCTGAAATATATGGAATGACGAAGTATTTGGCAGAAAATATCGTTTTGGAATCTTCAATTCCACAGAAAGTTATATTAGAGTTACCTAGAATGTTGGGACCATTCGTCGATTTAATAAATACCAAAGGTTCAGGTTTTATTACAATGACACGCAGGTTGTTGATGAATGAAGAGGTTACTTGTTTTATTCCGGAGCAGGCTTATAACAATTATATGCATGTCTCGGATTTGGGTCTTTTTATGGAACATCTACTACAGATGGAAGCGTGGAAATATGAAAGAGTATTATTGGGGGCTAAGGACTATCTGCCAATGATGCAAATATTGGAAGTTATGAAATCTGCTATGGGGAGTACATCTGTACTTGTTAGGGGTAAGACCGACGTGCTGCCGAAATGTTCCTGTGTGTCGATTGAGAGAGCATTAGAATTAGGCTATAAGCCAATGGATTCGGAAGAAGTATTGCGCCAATTTGCATCTGAGATGGTCGAGAGATATCGAACAGAATAGGAGGATTTTAATGGCAAGAGTATCAGTAATTATTCCGGTGTATGAAGCTGCTGCACATTTGGAGATAGCGATGAACAGCGCGATTTCACAGACGTATGAAAATCTGGAATTTATCTGTGTCTATCAATCATCTAAGGATTCATCCTTGGACATCTTGGAACGATATCAAGGGAGGGATTCGCGGATTCAGATTGTACATAGTAAAGAGACCGGTTTGTCAATAGCAAGGAATGTAGGAGTACGGAAGTCCACCGGTAAATATTTGTTTTTTATGGATGCAGATGATGCGTTCTACGATGACAAAAGCGTAGAGCAGATGGTGAAGCTGGCAGAAGTCAATGATGTGGATATGGTAGTTGCTAATGTGTTGGGGAGAGAGGTGAAAAAGGAGTTAATATATAAATTTGATTATCCCGGTATTTGGAATGGACAGAAGCTGTTGGCAGAGCAGATGAAGAATAATGAATATATGACGGGGGGGGTATGGGCACTTTTTTTAAGACGTGATTTTTTGGAAAAGGGCAATATTGAGTATTATCCGGGTTTGTATGGTGAGGATGTACCCTATATCATGGAGTGTTTCTTAAAGGCACAGCGAGTGCTTTGTACGGAGCGAATTTTTTATAGATATTATCATTGGAACGATTCATTGACTGCGAAGAAAATAGGTAAGTGGCAAATAGAAAGCTTTATAAAAATATATTATGAACTACTGGGTATGGAAAGAAGAATTAAGTTAACAGAAGAAGGAAGGATTGGCTTAGAAGAGACCATTATTTTTGTGTACAATAAATTAGTTGCCATGGCGCGTAAAGTTCCGAATGATATTTATGAAGGTAAAACGGTAGAAGAAAGATTATTGTGGCGACGTGTTACCAGTAATTATCATAATTTGGTCGCTGATAAAAGGTTGAAAAAGGTGCTACAAGAACATGAGGAGAAAAAAATTTATCTCTATGGGGCGGGGCATTATGCGATAGAGGCAATAGATATATTAAATAAATATGATGTGTCTATTGAAGGTGTAATAGTGACCAATCCAGACGCGAATAGAAAATCTTTGTATGGAAATCGTATCATTGGATTGGATAATGTATTAACGAAAGAGTGCTTAATTATAATTGCAATGAAGGGGGACTTTGCAAGAGAAGTAGTGAATCGTTTGGCTGATAGAGGTTTCAATGATATTTGTGAGTTATATGATTAAACAGAATAAACGTCAAAAGATAAATTTAATTGTTAGAATTGAGAGTTGGATTTGTGATGAGCGATTTTGATTAATAAGCTGTGAGGTGGTATAAATGAAAAAAATTTTATTTGGTGCAGGATTGTTAGGAGTGTCAGCAGTTGGTGAATATGGAAGGGAAAGCATTGCATATTTTGCAGATAATAACAGAAAAAAGATTGGAACATGTCTAGAGGGAATAGAAATTATTGGGTGGGATGAATTGTTACGGATTCATGCAGATTATGAAGTTATAATAACCACTAAATATCGAGAAACAGTTGAAGAACAGTTGAAGGCAGCAGGGATTAAATATCGGCATTATTATGAAAATAAGAAAGATGTGATGTCATTTAAGACGAAAGCGTTGGTGGTGAATCCATATGAAGGCGGACGAGAAAACGATACATTTTGGGAAAATTCAGATGATGCTATACAATTAAAGATAAATGAAGTAGAGCGTCAGACAAATAGATTATATTCTACTGATAAATTAAAAATTCAATATATCGAAATTGAAACTGTAAATCGTTGTAACGGAGGTTGTGGATTTTGCCCGGTAAATAGGTTTTGCGATCCAAGAGAATATGCGGAGATGCCAGATGAGTTGTTTACAAAGATAATTGATGAGTTGGCAGAAATGGATTATGATGGGCGTTTGGCACTATATTCAAATGATGAGCCGTTTTTGGATAGGAAGATTATAGAAAGGCATCGGTATGCGAGAGCTAAAGTACCTAATGCAAATATGTATTTATTTACCAACGGGACATTGTTGACCTTAGATAAGTTTATAAATGTAATGGAGTGTTTGGACGAACTGATTATTGATAATTATCATCAGGAACTGAAACTAATAAAACCGTGCCAAGAAATTGCTGCGTATTGTGAAAGACATCCGGAGTATAAAGAAAGAGTAACGATTGTTTTGAGAAAACCGCAGGAACAATTAAGTAGTCGCGGGGGAGATTCCCCTAATAGGAAACAAGATTTAAAAACATATCCAATGGCTAAGTGTACATTACCTTTCAAGCAATTGGTTATACGTCCAACAGGGGAAGTTTCTCTGTGTTGCAATGATGCATTAGGAAAATATACACTAGGTGATTTGAAAGTCCAAACTATTGCTGAAGTATGGAATGGAGAAAAGTATAAAGATATTAGAGAAGCAGTTTATAAGGGTAGAAGTACAATAGAGCAGTGTAAGTATTGTGATGCTTTTTTTGTATAGAAACTAAGTATGAAATAGTAATGTCGTTGTAGTGGTGCGTTATATGAACGGGTTATGTATGCAGTAATTTGATGAGGAGAATGTAATAATGGATTACAGAGAGCAGATTCAACGATATATTGAATTGGAAAAGCAGGTGCTGGACGGGCTTTCTTCTGAGGCGATTAATGAAGTTATGAACGTTTTAGAAAATGCTCGACTAGGAAGAAAAAGAATTTTTATCTGCGGAAATGGTGGAAGCGCATCGACGGCTTCTCATTTAGAATGTGATTTTAATAAGGGAATAAGCTATGACCAAGAGATAAAGTATGATATTGAGTGCCTGAGTGATAATGTTCCTATGATGATGGCGATTGCCAATGATATTGGTTATGATGATATTTTTCTTGTCCCTCTACGTAATAAGATGAAAGAAGGGGATGTTCTTATTGGAATATCGGGGAGTGGTAATTCTGAGAATGTATTGAGAGCGATGAGATATGCCAATGAGTTGGGCGCAACCACAATCTCTTTTACTGGGTACAATGGTGGAGAATTGAAGCGGATTTCCCGATATAATATACATGTGAATATCGATAATATGCAGATTGTTGAGGATGTGCATTTGGTGTTAAATCATATGATGATGTATATTCTTGCAGGGATGTAGAAAGGAGAATTATTGCAATGGAAAAAGTGATTTTATATGGAATGGGACGACATGCAGAAAAAGTGTTTAAAGGAAAACGATTACCATTATCTATGGTTGAGATTGTTATTGATAAGAATTTCAAAGGACAAGGTGTAGAAGTTATAACATGGGAGCGGTATGTAGAGACAAAGGAGTGTTATGGCGCAACAAAACTGGTAATTTGTCCTATTCTTTATTATGATGAGATAAAAAGCAAAGTGTTGGAAAGTGGCTTGTTTGAGAAAGGGCAGATTGTTAGTGTAGATGAATGGCTTAGCAGAGTTGCAGAAGTGGATGATTGTTATGACGGACGGTTGATATCGGATTTGTTTGAGAAAAATGAGAAATCTGTGCATGGAGTCAAGGCATTGTCACAGGAAATGATGGAGAATGCCAAGGTACTTGCTGACAGGAGTGAGACATTGAAAAGATTTCCTAAAAATTTAGTTGTTGCTGAAGTTGGTGTAGCATATGGTGATTTCACGAGGAAGATTCTTGACGAGATGCAGCCGCAGAAGTTTTATGCTATGGACATATTTAGTACTAAGTCAGGAGAATTTTGGGGAGAGAAAAGATTTGAAGAATCTCAGATGAATCATTTGCAGTATTATGAAGATAGATTCTCAAAAGAAATAGAGGAAGGTGTTGTAGAGATTGTAAAGGGGCTTTCGTGGGATGTGCTGGAGCAATTTCCGGACGATTTCTTTGATTATGTGTATTTGGATGCTGACCATTCTTATGAGAGTGTATTGAAGGATGTAGAAGTACTGAAGAGAAAAGTTAAGAATGGTGGGATTATACAATTTAATGATTATATTCTTTATGATTATTATAGGAAGGAATACTATGGTGTTGTACAGGCGGTAAACCAGCTGCTGCGGGAAACTGGTTCAGAGGTGTTGTATTATTGTCTGTCTACTGATGGATTTGATGATATGGTTGTTCGGTTAAAGAAATAGGATTAAAGTATGAAAGAAAAGTAGTAAGGCATGAGCATAAAACCTATTGAGTTGGGTAGAGAGGGACAGAGTATGGAACAAGTAATACTGTTTGGAACAGGCCGATATGGGCAAATGGCATATCAGATATATGGGAAAGATGCTATTGCCTACTATATCGATAATGATTCTAAGAAGGTTGGAACTGAGGTAAATGGTATTAATGTAAGAGCTGTGGACGATGCTGTTTTAGATAGCAATAAATATAGAATTATATTGTGTAGTATACATTATGAGCTTATGGAACAGCAGTTGCATCAATTGGGATATACAAATTATGAGATTTTTAGTGAACTGAAACGTTTTTATCCGAGCACAGAGTTTATTTATAATCCATATGAGAAATCATCAGAGCGTGATTTGATAGAGGAGGACTTTATTGAAAAGTCAAACAATTCAAAAATGATTGACACAATAAATTATAGAACAGATTTGTTGTATACCGAGTCCAAGGTGTTCGATCATGTGGAAATCGAAACAATAAACAGATGTAATGGTGTGTGTGACTTCTGTCCTGTAAGTAAGAACCATGATACGAGAGAGTTTCATAAGATGTCGAGGAAATTGTTCGAACGTATTATTGATCAGCTTGCTGAGATAAATTATTCGGGGAGGATTGCGTTATTTTCCAATAACGAACCTTTTTTAGATGAGGATATTATTTCTAAGAATAAATATACGCGAGAGAAATTGCCTAATGCTTATATTCATTTATGGACTAATGGAACTTTGCTTACAGTGGAGAAGTTTGTAGATATTATACAATATCTGGACGAGTTGATTATTGATAACTATCAGCAGGAATTAAGATTGATAAAACCGTGCGAGCAGATAGTTGCGTATTGTGAGGAACATCCGGAGTTAAAGAAAAAAGTAACGATTGTTTTGCGAAAGCCGCATGAAATCATGACGACACGTGGTGGCGATGCTCCGAATCGAGAAAAGATGGTTTCTTATCCGCATGTAAAATGTCCGCTTCCATTTAAGCAATTGATTGTACGACCGGATGGTAAGGTTTCCCTTTGTTGTAACGATCCATTGGGAAAGGATACTTTGGGGGATTTAAGTAAGGAAACGGTATTGGAAGTCTGGAATGGTGATAAATTTAAGCTGGTAAGAGAGTGTATTCATAAGGGGAGAGGATATTGGAAGCATTGTGAGTTTTGCGATCTTTTTATTACAGGTGGGAATTAGAATTTGGTATTTGGAAGAAAATTTTGCGGAGGATGTTTGGTAATGGGATGTGGACGTTTCTTGCCCATAGAAGATATACCGAAAGGCGCTAAAGTAGTTCTCTTCGGATTTGGACAAATTGGTAAACTTTTCTGGAGACAAAATAATTTCCTTCAATGGTGTGATATTGTTCTTGTAGTGGATAACAGCTGTCAAAAATTTGCAAAGGAAGCGGTTGAGGTAGAGGATCCCAAGCGAATTTTACAGACAGAGTTTGATTACGTACTTTTGGCAATTCTTTCGAAAAAGATTAGGGATAGTATAATAGTGCAGTTAAAGGCTATGGGCATCTCGGGGGAAAAGATTATAACCAATTTGTCCTGTTATTGGATGAATGAGTCTTACAAAAATGTATTGCATACTATCACGTCTTCTGAATATTCAGATAAGCTTAAGATAGGTTTTGTTCCCGGTGGAGCAATGGGAGACAATATAATCAGTTTGAAATTGTATCAGGAATTGGTGAAGCTGGCTCCAGTTAGTGAGGTAGATGTTTTTTCCCTTCAAGGACAGATTATTCGTTCTATATTTTATGGCCAAACCAATTTGCATGAAATAGTTGATTCTCTTCCAGATAGGAAGTTGTTGACAAAATATGATGTTGTTATGGATTGTAATTTCGAACCCTCACTCTTATCTTGCAATTTTGACAGGGTAGAAAGTATTAGCCCGAGATTGGCAGAGCGACTACACATTTTATATGAGTATCAGAAAAGCGATTTTGTTGATTTACCAATTGGTGCTTATATGAATCGTGTGCGTTTGGAACGGGCACGATTTATGGGGTGGAATCGGTATACTTTGTATGGGTGTAGTGGAGCATTTGATATTAAGAATCAATATGTGGATTTTTTCATAGATGAAGCCTATGAAGAAGACTATAAGAGTTTGGGGCTTAGCAAGTCTTATATAACTTATAATTTTGGTGCCAGTGATCCGCTAAAAAATGGTAAAGTGCAGACAAAAATGTGGCCATATGAATACCATGAAAAGTTAAATCGTATATTTAAGGAACGTTTTCCAGAGATCGAGTTGGTTCAAATTGGTGGCAAGGATGTAACATGCGTGCCGGGAGCAGACCGATATATTATAGGTCAGAATTTGGAAGTCGCAAAATATGTTTTAAAGAATTCATTGTGTCATATAGACTGTGAAGGTGGATTGGTTCATATGGCTACACAACTTGGAACAAAATGTGTTGTAATGTTTGGGCCTACGCCGGTATGGTTTTTTGGTTATGATAGGAATATTAATCTTGCACCGATAGTGTGTGGTGAGTGTAAAGGTTTGGTCAAAGACTGGTATACAAGATGTCTTAAGTATGACAGACCGGAATGTATGTATTCTATTACGCCAGAGCGGGTATTGGGGGCAGTATGCACTTGCATAAAAGGCTCAAGTGTATGACAGTAGAGAGCGTTTGACTAGCTATGCGCATACTCGCGAGGGGAACAGATACTATTTAGCCAAGGAAAAACTAGCTTTAAAAGATAGATTTTTATCTGTGGCCGAATTAAATAAAATTTATAATATCTATAGCGCTAACTTGCGATTAAGGGGTGGGAGTTGAAGGCGCTAATGTCTGAACATAGGTAGTGATAAAGTTATTATCGGTGGAGTGTATCATTTTACCGGTGAGGAGATATGTAAAATTTTAATTGATAGATGGTGATATAAAATGAGGTATGAATGTTTTTTGCCAATAGAACTTATTCCTAAGGGTGCTAGAGTAGTTTTGTTTGGATATGGAAAGCGAGGGAAAGATTTTTTTAGACAGAATCAACTTCTTCAGTGGTGCGATATTGTATTGGTAGTGGACAATCATTTTCAAAACTATTCCATGGAAGCGGTAAGAGTTGAGAATCCTATAGAAATTAAATGTACGGAATTTGATTTTGTGCTTCTGGCAATTGCAGATTTCAAGATTAAAGAGTGTGTAGAAGCACAATTAAGAGATTGGGGGGTTGATAAAGAGAAAATTATCAATAACGTATTTTGCAATTGGGTAAATATACCTGCGAAAGTGATAGCATCTTACTCGATGCCATCAGAGAAAATCAGAATAGGATTTATTCCGTTAGGTGGAATTGGAGACAATATAATTAATTTAAAGTTGTATCAAGAAATAGTAAAACTTGCACCGAATAGTGAGATAGATGTTTATTCTCAGCAAAGTGGGGGGGCAAATTCTATATTTTATGGGCAATCTAATTTGCACAAGATATTTAGTTTTGTTTCGGAACAAATCCCGTTGGCTGATTATGATGTTGTGCTTGATTGCAATTTTGAACCTGGGTTGCTACGGTGCAATTTTGAGAGAGTGGAAAAAATATGCCCAAGGCTTGCAGAACGTTTACATGTTTTGTATGAGTATCAAGGTGGGGATTTTGTTAATTTGCCTATTCAGGAGTATATGAATCGTTTGCGTATAGAACGGGCAAGACTTATGGGGTGGAATCGTTACACATTATATGGTGGGAGCGGTGCTTTTGATATTAAAGATCAATATGTGGATTTTTTCATGGATGAAACCTATGAAAAAGAATATGAAAAGTTGTTGCTCAATAAGCCTTATATAACTTACAATTATGGTGCGGATGATTTATCCAAGAATGTTAAAGTTCAAAATAAGATGTGGCCGCTTGAGTACCATGAGAAATTTAATCGAATGTTTAAAGAACTTTTTCCGGAGGTGGAGTTGGTTCAGATTGGCGCAAAGGATGTTGTGCGTGTAATAGGAGCGGATAGGTATATTACAGGTCAGAATCTGGAAGTGGTTAAATATATTTTAAAGAATTCCTTATGCCATGTGGATTGCGAAGGCGGAATGGTTCATATGGCTACACAGTTGGGGACGAAGTGTGTTGTAATGTTTGGACCTACTCCGGTGTGGTTTTTTGGTTATGACAGAAATATTAATTTGGCTCCTAGAGTGTGCGGCGAGTGTCAAGGGGTGATAACGGATTGGTATACAAGGTGTCTTAAATATGGCAGACCGGAATGCATGTATTCTATTGCTCCGGAGAGGGTATTGGATGCAGTAGGAACTTGTTTAAAAGAAAAATTTAGATAAGGATAGGAGTGCACAGATGAATTTGGAATTTGTCAGAAGAGTAGATGCTTTTGTTAGATTTGCGGTTGAAACGGGAAAGAAAATCATTATATGTCCTTTTGGAGATATGGGTATGAAGACAAAGGAGGTCTTGAATGAGCGATATGGCATTATGGAGGCTGCCATATTGGATAATTATTTGGCGAAAGAGAATTCTGCTATTAAGAGTGTTGCACAGTTGCCGGAGCTTGATTTGAATGGAGCAGTGGTTTTGTTAAATGCGTTAAATTTTGAGGTAAGTGATTTATTGGAAAGTCAAATCAAGGCATGTCCCGGTGAGTATGAGGTGATAAAGCTTGACTCATATCTAGCTGTGGGACGAGAGGAGTGGCTTACAGAATTAAAGAGCTTATTGAAAGTAAAGGCTGTAGTGGATAAAAGCTTTGTCAGAATCGGAAGGGAACACGATGGCGGTTACATTATGGTGGATGATTTTTCTACGAATCAAAGAGCGTACAGTTTCGGTATTTGTGATGATGTGTCATGGGATAAAGATATGGCAGAAAGAGGTATTCACTGTTATATGTATGACCATACAATAGCCGGTTTGCCGGAGGAGAATGCCTATTTTCATTATTTTAAAAGGGGAATAGCGGGAGAAGATAAGCCGGAGGAAGCTGTTTTCTCCATGGAAACTCTTTTAAAATCAAATGGAGATGAAGAAAATCACAATTTGATTTTAAAAATGGATGTAGAAGGTGCGGAGTGGGATTTTTTAGAAATGACCTCTACAGAGGTGTTGGCCCAGTTTGCGCAGATGACATTTGAGTGGCATGGTATGTACGATGTAACAAACTGTAAAAGAGTTAAGGCGGTGATAGAAAAGGTAAACAAAACTCATCAGGTAGTTTGGATGCATGGAAATAATTACGGTTCACTTGTTGTAGCAGGAAAAAATTGTATGTGTGGTGAATTGGAATTGACATTTGTGCGAAAGTCAGATTATGATTTTAAATCAATTCGGTATGATATTCCTACTCCAATGGATATGGCGAATAACCCCCATAAACCAGATTATGTGTTGGGTAACTGGGGAGAAAACGATTGAACAACCCTCCCCTAATGGTGCATCGATTAAACTAAAGATTGGGGTATGTATGATGAATTGGTTTGGCTGTATAAGAATGCATATGCTTTTATATATCCTTCTTTGTTTGAAGGATTTGGCTTGCCAATTCTTGAAGCGATGCATACAGGAAATGCGGTTTATTAAAACAGCATTTTTGCAAAGTATATACCGGATTTTCAGTATTATTTGGTTCCAATTTGCGGGTATACGAATGAGGAATTACTAAAGAATGCAGATGAGATTTCGTTGGTGATGCTGATAAATAAGTTGCAGACTTCGGCAGATGTGAAGGAGTTTCGAGAACTTCCGGCGAAGCAGTTGGAGATGATTCTGAGGGATACCCCGCCGCATTTGCTGAATATTATAGTGAGTATATTGATGGCGTGTTTGTTAAAATGAATGTTCCTGTCGAAGAGGCAGAGGACCTTGTTGGGAAAGTGAAGGAAAAGAAGATGGCAGAGTTGTTTGCAAATATGGAGCATATGGATATACAGGCAGAACGACGGAATACAGCAGAGCAGCGTCAAAGGGCAGAGCGGGCTGAAGAAAGAGCGAAGCGGGAGAAAGAAAGAGCGGAACAGGAGAAAGAGAGAGCGGAGCAGGAGAGAGAAAGAGCGGAGCAGGAGAAAAAAAGAGCAGAACAAGAGAAAGAAAGAGCAGAACAGGCAGAGAGAATGGCATTACAGTGTATACAAAATCTTATGAAAAATATGTCCTATACGGCGGAAACGGCTATGGATATGTTGGGAATTCCGATGGAGGAGCGAGAGGGGTATTTAGCAAAGTTATAGAGAAAAAATATAATGAAAAATGTCAAATAATCCGATATAATATACAGTGTATGAAATAAACATGTTTGATATGATGAAGCACATTGCGAATGGAGTCGCTGTTGTAATCGGAAGAGTGAAGCCTCGCACATAGTGTGGGGCTTTTTGAATGCAAAGAATCCGGAGTAAAAGTGACAGAGATTGAGATGGAGAGGTATATGCATGAGTATTGTAGTGACAGGTGGCGCGGGTTTTATTGGCAGTTGTATTGTGGCGTCCTTAAATGCCCGTGGTGTAGAGGACGTTATTATTGTTGACAACATAGCTACCACAAGCAAATGGCTGAACATACGGAATAAGAAATATCTTGAATACGTCCACAAAGCTGCTTTTTTGGAGAAATTGGCGGAGTATGAGGGGATTACTGCCATTATTCATATGGGAGCCCAGTCTGCTACTACCGAGTTGGATTTTGACTATCTTTGGAGAAATAATTTTGACTATACCAGAACCTTGTGGAATTATTGTGCGGACAAGCAGATTCCTTTTCTGTATGCCAGTTCGGCAGCTACCTATGGAGATGGTGAAGCAGGCTTTGACGATGCTATGGATATTGAGCAGCTGATGCCCTTGAATGGATATGGGTATTCCAAGCAGATGTTTGACTTGTGGGTACGCAATCAGGCAACGAAATTCCCTCCTCAGCATGTGGGCTTGAAGTTCTTTAATGTATATGGTCCAAATGAGTATTTTAAGGGCAGCATGGCAAGTATGGTGTTTCATGGATACCATCAGATTCAGGATACCGGATGTATCCGACTGTTCAAGTCCTGCAATCCTGATTATAAGGACGGAGAGCAGTTGAGGGATTTTGTATATGTGAAGGATATCTGCAATGTAATTATGTGGCTGTTAGACCATCCTTCCGTCAGTGGTTTGTTTAATGTGGGAACCGGACAGGCAGAGAGCTTCCGGAGTCTTGCAGAGAATACATTTAGGGCATTGGGATTGGAGCCTAATATTGAATATATCGATATGCCAGATAAGTTGAAGGCGAAATATCAGTATTATACTCAGGCGTCCATGAAGAAACTACGTGAAGCCGGATATGACAGGTCTTTCTATACCTTGCAGGAAGGTGTCTTTGATTATGTGCAGAACTATTTGAGCAAGGATGATAGGATTTATTAATTGGAGATAGATATGGGGAATGTAGATTTACAGAAGATACAAACTAAATTAACTCAGGGAAAATGTGTGGTATTAGGGGATTTGATGCTGGATAGGTACATTGACGGCTCCGTAAAACGCATTTCTCCGGAGGCTCCCATTCCGGTGGTAACAGTAAAGGAGCGAATGACGAATCCGGGTGGAGCTGCCAATGTGGCAGCCAATGTTCGCGCCTATGGTGTGGAGACTACGCTGGTAGGAACGCTGGGGGCAGATAGTGCCGGTGAGGAGTTGCGCAAGGTGCTCTCACAAGAGAAGATTCTCTTCGGGGGAATCGTTACCGAAGAAAGGCGAACTACCTGCAAGACCCGTATTATGGGGAATCATCAACAGATTGTCCGTTATGATGAAGAAGATGCATACCCTCTTGGTCAGGCGGATGCGGATGCTTTGTTGGCGGAAATACAACAGGCATGTGTCGGAGCTGATTTGTTGTTGATTTCCGATTATAGCAAGGGTGTATGTACGGATGTTTTATGCAAAGGGGCGATTGCTCTGGCATGTGAAAAAAGCATGAAAGTTGTAGTGGACCCAAAGGGGACGAATTGGAGTAAATATGCAGGTGCCTATCTGGTGACACCCAACTGGAAGGAATTTACGGAGCTTGTAGGGGATGTGAACCCTGATGATGATGCCGAAATTGAACAGAAATCCCGTGCGGTTATGGAGCAATTTGCGTTGTCTAATCTGTTGATTACCCGTTCGGAGAGAGGTATGACACTTGTGACGGGGGAGGATTATCTGACCGTTCCTACTCAGGCGAGGGAGGTTGCAGATGTGTCCGGTGCGGGAGATACAGTAATCGCGACGCTGGCAGCCTTTCTGACTACCAATGTTTCCTTACAGGATGCGGTGTATATGGCGAATCGGGCAGCAGGTCTGGCTGTGGAGCGTAGAGGTACAGCTGTTATTGGTATAGAGGATTTGTTGGAACAGGAATTGCGGGATGTCACTGTTTATCGCTATGAGGATAAAGTGGTGTCAATGGAGACACTGTTAGAACGTCTTGAGCGAGTAAAAAGATGGGGCTATCAGGTGGTATTTACCAATGGATGCTTTGATTTGCTCCATGTGGGACATTTGCAGTACCTCCATGAAGCGAAGCAATTGGGAGATTTTCTGGTAGTAGCGGTGAATACAGATGCATCTGTAAAACGTCAGAATAAGGGGGCAGACAGACCCATTAATCCGGAGTACGAGAGAACATTGCAGCTGGCAGCACTGGAAATGGTAGATGCGGTAGTATTGTTTGATGAGGATACGCCTTATGAAATCCTGAGTCGGATTCAGCCGGATGTATTGGTGAAGGGCGGAGATTATCGAGTAGAGGATATTGTGGGTAGAGAGTTTGCGAAAGAGACCAAGGTGCTGAGCTTTAAAGAAGGGTATTCTACTACGAGGATGCTACAGAAGATTCGAGAGAGTAATTAATGAGCTTGAGAGATATTACACGAATGCAGGGGACGTGGATAATGAGTAGTTTGATACGACAGAGATTACAGGAAAGTATAAAAGCCAAGGAAGCATTATTGGCGGATGAGGCACTGATACAGCGTATTTCTGAAGTTGCAGAGGTGATGGCAGAGTCCTTGAAAAGAGGAGGTAAGTTACTCCTTTGCGGGAATGGAGGCTCGGCATCGGATGCTCTTCATTTTGCAGGAGAGATTGTAGGGCGTTTTCAGATGGAGCGGTCTTCCTGGCCGGCGGTGGTGCTGAATGCTGATGTGGCGAGTATGACTGCTGTTGCCAATGATTATGGATATGATGAGGTGTTTGCGAGACAGGTGCAGGCCTTTATGAAGCCGGAGGATGTGCTGGTGGGAATCAGCACCAGTGGAAACTCACGAAATGTGTTGCGGGCAATAGAGGCAACCCGGACAACCGGCGGCTGCACGGTGGCACTTTTGGGCAAGGACGGCGGTGCTATCAAAGATATGGTGGATTATTCCATTGTGGTTCCAAATGAATGTACAGCTCGCGTTCAGGAGTGCCATATTACCATAATTCATATCTTGTGTGAATTGATTGAGTTAAAGATGCAGGAAGGGTAAAGGAGAGAGACGATGAGGAAGGCCATATTTCTGGATAGGGATGGAACCATCAATGTGGAGAAACATTATTTGTATCGCATAGAAGAGTGGGAGTTCCTTCCGGGGGTTTTAGATGCCCTTCGTCTTTTTCAAGAGAAAGGTTATTTGCTAATCATATTGACTAATCAGTCAGGGATTGCCAGAGGCTATTTTACGGAGCAGGATTATTGCAAACTGGACGATTGGTTGCAGAAACGGCTGGCTGAGGAAGGAATTGAAATTACCCGGACTTATTATTGTCCTCATCATCCGGAGGCAAAGGTGGAGGAGTATCGTCAAAATTGTACTTGTAGAAAACCGGAAATTGGCATGTTCCAACAGGCGGTGAAGGAGTATGATATTGACTTGAGTCAAAGTTATGCTATAGGTGATAAAATACGAGATCTTGCAATTTGTGGCGTAAGCAATTGTCAGGGATATTTGATAGGGGAGAATGAGGAGCCGTCGGTAATTGATGCTGTGAAGTTAGGTAAGGAGTCTAATGTGCAGGTTCGGAAAGATTTATGGAGTTGTGCGCTAGAGATATGCGAAGAATGACGAGATGTGAAGGAGGGATACTATGAATCCAATTCCTGTTGTATTGAGTACAGATGAGAATTATTGGGTGCCTGCTTGTGTGACGATTGCATCCCTTGTGACCAATGCCTTTGAAGATACGGTCTACGATATTTACATTCTGTATTCAGGAGATATATTGACACAGATGGAGGCGGCTATCGAACGAATTTATACAAAGACGATTATGCCTAAAAGGGTACACTTTGTATCTGCAAAGGACTGGAAGGTGGCTGAGCAGGAAAATCTCACAGGCTATGTGACCGGGGCAACCTTTTACCGCTTATACATAGCGGAGTTTCTGAAGGAATATGAAAAATGTCTTTATATTGATGTGGATGTGGTGGTGCGTAAAGACTTAACAGAATTGTACAATGTGGAACTGGGAGATTGTTACCTTGCCGGAGTGAAAGATCAATGTGTGCAGGAGATTATGAGGGGAATGAATCCCATGGAAAGGATGGGATTGGAGAGTGTGTCGTCCTACATCAATGCAGGAATTCTTGTGATGAATTTGACGCTGCTACGTCGAGATGGCATGGTGGAGCGGTTTGTGCAGACTATAGACAAACATTATCTGTATGATGATCAGGGGATTTTGAATCATTGTTGCTATGGAAGGATAAAACATCTTCCTGTCAAATATAATCTCTTTCAAAGATTTTATGGTTATCAGGAACGTTTGTCATCTCGGATATACACAGGTAATGAGTTGGAAGGAGCGGAAGATCCTGCAATTGTTCATCAGGCGGGCTCTTTGAAACCATGGAATAATATGCGAATGGTAGGGTGCGGTGAATGGTGGGGGTATTTGGATTACTTCATAACTCCTGATGAGCAACAAAAGTATCGCGAGCGAGTAGTGATGCAGACTCCTTATGAAAATTGGAATAAAATTATAAGTTGTTGTAAGTCCATGATGGATGTGGTGATCTTTGGTTGTGGTAAGTTAGGGAAGCAACTTATAGAAGAATTATTGAATTGTAATATAGGGAACATTAAGTTAATCTGTGACAATGGTGCAAGTGGAGAGAATGACGAATATCAGGGAATTTCTATCACAAGTGTGGAGAAAGGGATTATAGCTTATCCAAATGCATTCTGGGTGATTTCAAGCCAGAAGTATGCAGAGGGAATGAGAAAACAACTGTTGGAATACGGTGTGGCTCAGGAGCGTATTTGTGAATATATCACTAGGAATATGGAATATCTGTGGGTATTACAAAGAGAATTATATGCAGAAGAAGTAGAACAATTAATTCAGCAGGTATTAGGAAAAAGTTGCGAGAAATATCTCACGGCAAAGGCGAAAGTGGATTCTCTGACGAAGTCAGAAAGAGATGCTCTCGAAAAAAGATATGAAATAAGTCGATGGATGATAACTGATTGAGGATATGAGGAGAACAATGCAAGTTATAATATACGGCAAAGGACAGGTATTTGAACGGTATAAGGAGCGCGTTCTTTGGGAAAATGTGGTAGCCATAGCGGATAAAAAGGCAATCATCGGGGAGACGATAGGGAATGTTCCAGTCATCAGACCACAGGATATTCAGGATGTTTCCTGTGATTATATTGCAATATTTTCTAATAAATTATTTGAGAATATTAAAAATGAGCTCATGGGAGAATACTTTGTCCCGGAAGAGAAGATTGTATCCTGGAGAATGCTTGTAAATGCTGATGATTATGGGGAGTTTAAAAACTTAGAGTTCTGTAACAACATGATTCGGAAAAAGGGCTTGAAGAAGGTCTTAGATGTAGGGATGAAGCTGGCTTCTCATTATTTGGATAAGAGTGAATTTGCAGGAGAGACGGCAGAGATATTTGCTGTAGGCGAAGCAAAGTATCCTGCATATAGGAGAATTTATCAGGAGCTTTTTGCTACTGTGGAATCTGCTAAAGAGATTACCTATGATTTGCTGATGTTAGGGGATTGCACTGACCGGTTGGAATATATGCTGGACAATCTGCAGAGCAGATATGCAGTTGGTTATTGGGCTTATGAGAAGTTGGGAAGTGCTGCGGTTGTAAATTGCAGGAATGTGGCAGAGCGCTATGGAAGGTTATATTCCTTCCGGATGGCGGAAGGGATTATCTGGCTGTTGGATCGCAGGTTGCAGGAGACCTTGGATTCCGTTAAGCTTTTTGTGGTGACTCATAAGAAGTATAATATGCCGGAGGATGATTTGTATGTTCCTTTTGTGGTAGGCGAACAGTATAAGGACCATTCTTATCTGTCAGAGCACACGGGTGAAAATATAGCGCATCTGAATCCTAAAATCAATGAATGCACGGCGTTGTACTGGATGTGGAAAAATACAGATTGTGAGTACGTGGGGCTCAATCACTATCGCCGGAGATTCTATAATGATTGGAATCGGAATTCGGGGAATTATTTGGATGGGTTTCATTTGAAGGAAATTTTGGAAGAGTATGACTTGGTGATGGCGGAAGCGTTGCTTTGTAATGGACAGACCGTGTGGGAGCAGTTGCGGGTGTCTGTTTCGGAAGATGCATTCGAGAAGGGGATGGCAGTTGTAAGGGCGGCCCTTATGAAACATCAGCCGGATTACATGGAGGCTTTTGAGGCAGTTTTGCAGGGGCATGCCTTCTATATCTGTAATATGTTTGTGACGCGCAGGGAGATTTTGAATCAGTATTGTGAATGGCTGTTCTCGTTTCTTATTGAAGCCGCTGAAAGTATTGATGTAAGTACTTATGGAGCATATGATAAACGTATTATTGGTTTCCTGGCGGAGCGTATGTGGACGGTGTGGCTAATGAAGCAGGATTTAAGAATAAAGGAATTGCCGATAACAGAAGTGTAATGAGGGAGATTGTGTTCATGGAGATTTTGGCGCATAGGGGATTTTGGAAGACGGTTCAGGAGAAGAATTCATTTGTGGCGTTGGAGCGGGCTTTTAGAGGTGGATATGGTGTGGAGACCGATATTCGTGACTTCAGAGGAGAACTGGTAATCAGCCACGATATTGCAACGGAAACTGCTGTCTCATTAGATTGTGTTTTGCAGATTTATAAAGAACTGCATGGAACCGGAACATTGGCGTTAAATGTGAAGGCAGATGGAATACAAAAGCTGTTAATAAATTTGTTGGAAAAGTATCAGATATCCAATTATTTTCTGTTCGACATGTCGGTTCCGGAGCTTGTAGTAAATAAAGAAATGGAGCTTCGTTACTACACGAGACACAGTGATGTAGAGGCGGAATGTGTATTGTATGAGTCAGCTGATGGTGTATGGATGGATAGTTTTTATAACGAGACCTGGCTGACTAAGGAGCGGATAGAAGAACATTTGAAAAAGGGGAAATCTGTTTGTATTGTGTCTCCGGAGCTTCATAAAAAGGAACACAATGAGGTGTGGGACATGCTGAAACAGTCCGGGTTGTATCAGTATCCGGAGCTGAAGCTGTGTACGGACTATCCGGATAAAGCGAAGGAGTATTTCTATGGGTAAGATTAAAGCAATTTTGTTTGATATGGATGGTGTGCTGATTGATGCCAAGGAATGGCATTATGAGGCACTCAATCGGGCATTGAACCTGTTCGGAATGGAAATCAGTAAATACGACCATCTGCATTCTTTTGATGGATTGCCGACAAAGGTGAAGTTGCAGATGTTAAGTGAACAAAGTTATTTGCCGGAAAGTCTGCATCCTTTTATTAATCAATTGAAACAGCAGTATACTATGGAAATTATTAATCAAAAGTGTCATCCTATGTTTCATCACGAGTACGCATTGTCCAGGTTAAAAGGGGAGGGGTATCGGATTGCAGTATGTTCCAATTCGATTCGCAGTACCATAGAAACAATGATGAGTAAGGCCATGCTGGATGAGTATTTGGAGTTGATTATTTCAAATGAAGATGTGAAGAGAGCAAAGCCGGATCCGGAGATGTACTTAACAGCCATGGATAAGCTTGGAATGAGACCGGAGGAGTGCCTGGTTGTGGAGGATAACCCTAATGGAATTGCAGCCGGGCGAGCCAGTGGAGCGTTTGTGTTGCCGGTGGATACCGTGTATGATGTTAATTATGAAAATATTATTCGTAAAATAAAGATGTGTGAGGGATGTTTATGATAAATATATTATTACCATCCATGGGAGGTTCTCTTTTCTTCAAGGAGAATTATTTTCCGAAACCACTGATTGAAATCAATGGGGAAACTATGCTGGAACATGTGGTACATGATTATGATTCGCTAAAGGCAAAGAAGTTGATTTTTGTATTTGGTGAACAAGAGTGTCAGCGGTTTCACTTGGATGATTCGGCTAGAATATTGACCGGGGATGAGGGGGCTATCATCACCCTGAAGAATCAGACGGCGGGTGCATTGTGTACTTGTCTTATGGCAGTTGATTATATCGATAATGACAGTCCTCTTATTATAGCCAATGCAGATCAGATAATCGATGTGGATTATCAGGATGTAATTCGGGTTTTTGAGAAGGAGAATTGTTCGGCAGGAGTGATTACTTTTTCGAGCGTTCATCCCAGATGGAGTTATGCGAAGTTAGAAGATGATATTGTAGTTGAGGTGGCGGAGAAGAGACCGTTGTCCAGCAATGCAATTGCCGGATTTTATTATTTTCAAAAGGGGGCTGACTTTGTGAGAGCAGCCCAAAAGGTATTACTGAAGAATAATCAATTGGATGGGGTGTATTACATTTCGAGTTCGCTGAATGAGATTATATTGGAGAATAAGAAGGTTGGGCACTATGTAATTGATAAGGAACAGTATCATTCCTTTTATTCGCCTGAGAAAATCAGAGAATATGAAGGGGGAATACGGGGATGAAGCGTGCAAAGCTGGATGAAATGACGAAGGGCTGGTTTGTGGGAGATTTTACGCCCACGTTATATAAGACTACGGATTGCGAAGTTGCTGTGAAGCATTATAAAAAAGGTGACGCGGAAGAGAAGCATTTTCACAGGATAGCTACGGAGCTTACGGTAATTGTAAAGGGGCGTGTGAGGATGTTTGAGGAGATATTTGAGGAAGGGGATATTGTCATTGTCGAACCGGGAGAGGCCACGGCTTTTGAAGCGCTTGAAGACTCCATCAATGTGGTTGTTAAACTTCCGGGAGCCAAGAATGATAAATATTTGGGAGGTAATGAAGTATGCTGAATATTGTAGTGCCCATGGCTGGTCGGGGAAGCCGGTTTGCTGAAGCCGGTTATGAATTGCCCAAGCCATTGATTGACATATACGGGTATCCTATGATTGAATATGTAGTTCGTAATATTAAACCGGAGTGTGAGCATCGATTCATATTTGTGTGTCAGAAGGAACATGTTGAAAAGTATGATTTGAAGGATACCTTGGAAAGGATTGCGCCTGGCTGTCAAATCGTGTTGATTGACCATATTACAGACGGTGCTGCTTGTACGGTTCTTTTGGCAGAGGAGTATATTAATAATAATGAGCCTTTGATGATTGCAAACAGTGACCAATTTGTAGACATTAACATTAATGAATATTTAAAGCGGATGAAGGAGTATGATGGTTTGATTATGACTATGCCTGCTTCTGACCCGAAATGGAGTTACATAAAGTACGATGAGGAACAATTGGTGACTTTGGTTCGGGAAAAAGAGGTGATATCCGACCAGGCTACGGTGGGAATCTATAATTATAGGGAAGGGCGAATGTTTGTTGAGTATGCGCATCAGATGATTGACAAAAATATTCGTGTGAATAACGAGTTTTATGTGGCGCCGGTTTATAATGAAATGATAGAAGCCGGAAAGAAAATTACATTTTCTGATATCGGTGAGAAGATGTATGGTTTGGGAATACCAAGTGATTTGGAAGCCTTTATGCAAACTGATTTGTGTAAGGATTTTTCATTGTAAAGGATGCAAGGATGAACGAGAAGAAATTTTGGGCTGTAATGTGCGGAGCAATCCGATTGGAATTTGAATTTTATACTACGATGGGGTGGTTGTGCGAGCAGCGCCAAAAGGGGTGGCTGGAAGGGATTGTTCTGTCGACCTGGAAGGGAGAAGTGGAACGGATTGCCGGCTTGAGAGAGAAACTTGCAAAATTGCAGGTGCATGTTGTTGAGTCAGAACCTTTGGATCAGGATGTGCTATATACAGATATGGTATATTTAAGACAGGCAAAGCAACTGAAGGCTGCGCTGACAGTATTGCCGAATGATGCATTTGTTTTGAAATGCAGAACGGACTATTCCAATTTTGATTTAAACCGATTGGAGTCTCTGCAGGTGGGAGAAGAGTTTGCCATAGGGGAGTGGGGAAACTTTGATGCCGGTTTGAAACGTCGAATCAAAGTGTTGCGTTATGGGATAAGCTTGCCTTTTGCGTGTCATGATATTTGTTTTCAGGGGCAATGCAGGGAGTTGAACAAATTGTTGATGTTGGAGACTACCGAGTTGTCGCTGGGAGCGACGGTTGGCCCGGATGTGTGGTTTTTTGCAGCGTATTTTGCTCATGAATTTCCGATTGTTGAGGACTTTTTCAGGTATATTAAGGCGGATGAGTATCGGAGTGCTTTGAATCAGGTGGGGGCAGAGAAGTCCCCTGTGGTATTGCCTAAGGCATTAAATCAGTTTTATGCATTGTATTTCACTATTTTGTACCAATGTTTTGCAATTTATTATGATGTACAGTGTGAAGGGCCGGAAGCTCTTTCGCTGGAGGATGTTTTGGGCGGCAATCGGGACTGGAACATTCGAAATGACTGGATAGTTGAAATAAGAAATTCTGATGTGGTTTGCAGGATTATGAATCATGAGGTGTCTGCGTCGGAAGGGTACGAGAAGTTGTATGCAGAAATATGCCGAATGAAGGACAATGAATATGCTCATGGTATCTGCTGGAATCAGAAGGATTATGATGAGCTGGTGGTGTGGGGAGAACAGTATTTGGGCTTGGAAGCAGAGGCCTGGCTGAATCCTTTTGAGAAGGCAGTAAGTGTGGAGAGTACAATGGCGGAGGGCTATGGATTTGATGAGACTATAAATTTGCTCATGAACAAATTTGAACTTACTGAGGGTGCAAAAGAGAGAGTTCGGAATATATCATTCAATACACAGAGTTATTATGGCAGTATTATTCAAAATCTGGATGGACTCAAGGAAGATAATTTTGAACTCTATAAGCTTGCACTGTTCGGCTCTACGCGATATTTTGATGCAAAAGCAATGAAGGATATTTCGGAGTTGTTATTGAAGGGATGTCTGAATCCCTATGAAGAAGAACAGGCAAGTTTTGTTTTCAGAAGATATAAATTTGATGACAGATTATATGCAATGCCCATGAGTGCGAGCCGGATGGAAACGCTCTATAATTATATTTTGTTTGAGTTTAAGAAGTGCGGAGAGAGTGAGGTTGCATTAGGACTTTATAACCAGTTGTGCAGTTTCTTTCATAGGGAAGATTTAATTAAAGAAGATTTGGTTAGAGAGACTATGTCGGATATAAATGAGTTAAAACAGCTGATGCAGGATATTGTGGCCCGGGACTGTGGAGATGATGAGGGATTGTGTCAAATGCAGTTGGTACTTGAAAAGTTTATCAATATGTGAAAGGAATCACAAATATGCAGGAATTAATCCGAGAGTTCCCCAAGGGGCTTCTCAATTGGTATGAATTTCATAAGGGCAGCAAGGCGTTGTTTGTCACGGGAGGCGTGCCGAAGTTTGAGGTGCTGACAGAGTTATTGGAAGAACGTGGTCTTGCAGTTGAGCAGATGGATGTTCAAAAGATTTTACAGGGGGTGTCCGGAACAACACAGCCTGTGTATACATATATTGTGTTTGCCGGGGCCTTGGAGAGAAGCGGGAATCCGGAAGAACTGCTGCATCGGCTGCGTAAATTGTTGACATCGGACGGACGACTTTTGTTTGCTATGGATAATCGCTTGGGAATCCGTTATTTTTGTGGGGACAGGGATGCATTTACCAATCGTAATTTCGACAGTATTGAGAATTACCGTGGGATTGCCCGGGCAGATATGAAGAAAATGGGAGGGAGAGCCTATTCTAAGGCAGAGGTGGAATCTATGTTGGAGCAGGCAGGTTTTGCCCGGCGTCGATTTTATTCGGTTTTTCCTAATATAGAAATGCCTCAGCTTGTGTACGCGGAGGATTACTTGCCGGAGGAAGAGCTGGAGGTGCGTACATGGCCGGAGTATCTTTGTCCGGATACGGTATTTTTGGAAGAAGAGAAGTTGTATCCTACATTGATTGAAAATGGCTTGTTTCATGTGTTGGCAAACGGCTATTTGGTGGAGTGTCCTTTACAGGAGGACTGGGCCAATGTAAAACACGTGACCACTTCTATGAGCCGCGGGCGGGAGCATGCCATGGCTACGATAATCGGTCGTGACGAGAGGGTGAGGAAGCTTGCTTTGTATCCGGAAGGCCGGTGCAAGTTGGAGCGGATGCTTGCAAATGATGAGGATTTGCGCAGCAGAGGAATTCGTGTGGTGGATTCGAAGCTGGAAAGTAACGCTTATGTGATGCCCTATATTCGAGGTGAAAGTGTTGTAAAATATTTCCGCAGACTTTTGGTTGAGAGTGTAGAAGGATTGATTGCAGAACTGGACCGGTACTGGGATATTATTCTGCGCTCCTCGGAGCATGTGCCCTATGAGGAGGTTGACTGGGAACATTTTCAGCCCGGCTGGGAGAATCGTAAGGCAGATGATCCTGTCAAAGAGAAGTGGAAGCAGTTGGCCTTTGGCGCGGAGAAGGAAGTGTTTGGTCCAATTTTGAAAAGAGGCTATATTGATTTGGTCTCTTTGAATTGTTTCCGGGTTGGAGATGAGTTTGTCTTTTATGACCAGGAGTTTTGGGTGGAGAATCTTCCGGCCTGTACCATTATGTGGAGGGTTATTGATTTTATTTATGCAGGCAATCCGGACAGGGAGGCGATTTGTCCCAGCGAGATGTTATATGAGCGCTATGGGATTAAGGAGCATCGCTCGCTGTATATGAGCTTTGTGGAGTATTTTATTAAAAAGCTTCGCCATGATGAGGAGTTGATGAGTTATCACACCGGTTGCAGACGGAATCTGGGAGTGTTGCATTCCAACAGGCAACGGATGAATTATTCCGCTCATGAATATCAGCGGTTGTTCCGGGATATTTTTCAGAACGCGGAAGGCAGAAAGTTATATTTGTTTGGTTCCGGTAATTTTACCAAAAAGTTTCTGTCCGAGTTTGGCACAGATTATGAGATAGCCGGTATTTTGGACAATAACAGTCAAAAATGGGGGCAGGAGCTGGAGGGGATTGTAATCTATTCTCCGGAGGTTTTGCGAGAATTTGAACCCAATGAGTATAAGGTCATTGTCTGTATTAAGAATTATGTTCCTGTAATCAAGCAATTACAGGATTTAGGGGTAAAAGAGTATGGTATCTATGACTGGAATCTGGAGTATCCACGGAAAGTGAAGAATGCTGCTTGCGGAGCAGAGTTGGCTGTGGGGACAAAGGAGCAGAATGCGCAGTCCAAAAAGTATCATACCGGCTATGTGGCTGGTGTCTTCGATATGTTCCACAAGGGACATTTAAATCTTCTTCGCCGCGCTAAGGAGCAGTGTGAATATCTGATTGTAGGCGTGGTGGCAGATGAGTCGGTACGCAGTTATAAGGGAACCAATCCGGTTATTCCTTTCGAGGAACGACTTGAGATTGTTGCAGCCTGTCGATATGTGGATGAGGCTGTGCGGATTCCGCCGGAGTTTGGGGATTCCGATGAAGCCTACAGACGGTATCGTTTTGATGTGCAGTTTTCCGGTAGTGATTATGCGGAGGATCCTAAATGGCTTGCCAAGCAGGCGTATTTAAGACAAAGAGGATCGGACTTGGTGTTCTTCCCTTATACAGAGGGAACCAGTTCCACCAAGCTGAAGGCTGTAATCGAGAAAAGGCTTGAGGAGAATAGCTGATAATGCCTTTTCATTTGGAAAAAAATATGATATAATTTCTCCAAAGCTATTAATTTTCGGTTCGAAATATCCGATACAAAACATAAGAAACCAGTTTTTGTCGACTTGCGTTTTCGGAGAACGCAGGATTTTCACATGGAGGTGACCATAATGGCAATTGAACCGTTAGGAAGTGTAATGAGTATGCAGGCTCAGAGCGTCAGCGCACCGAAGCCTGTGGCACAGGTAGAGAAACCGGAAGTCTCTGCCAATTCTACCGTGCAGGTAGCTGAGAGAGTGGATAAGACCACTACTGTAGTAGAGAATGCTCAGTCCAAGGGACAGAGTAATCATTCTACAGAGCAGGAACAGCCTAGCAACGAACAGATTAAGAAGGCTGTTGAGAAGCTTAACAAAAACATGACGAATTCGGAAGCTGTGTTCGGAATTCATGAAGAGACCAATAGAGTGACGATTAAGATCGTTGACAAGGATACCAAAGAGGTAATTAAGGAGCTTCCACCTGAGAAGACCCTTGATATGATTGCGAAGGCATGGGAGCTTGCCGGTATTCTGGTTGACGAGAGACGTTAATCGGGAAAGGGAGGTAAATTATGGCAATGAGATTATCCGGCTTGATGTCCGGAATGGATACTGAGAGCTTAATTGCACAGCTTGTAGAAGCGAAGAGTACAAAGGTAAATACTGCGAAAAAGCAGCAGATTCGTCACAATTGGAAGCAGGATGCCTGGAAAGATTTGAATACCAAGCTTAAGAATCTGCAGTCCAAATATATTGCAAACATGAGATTCCAGTCCTCCTATAGTAAGAAGACTACCAAGGTTTCCAATGAGAGCGCAGTGAGTGTGATTACCGGTGAGAATGCTGTAAACGGCGTTCAGAATCTGGAGATTAAACAGCTGGCTAAGACCGGTTACCTGACCGGTGCTGAGCTGAAGGCTGCTGATGGAACTACGAAGGGAGATTACACTGCGTTATCTAAGCTTAGTGATTTGGGAGTAACGGATGGAGGAACCTTTAGCATAAAGAGCGCCAGTGGTACTGTGGATGTTAATTTTACTGCGGACACTACCATTTCTGATGTACTGACGCAGCTGAAGGATGCAGGACTGAATGCTACTTTTGATGCAAAGAATCAGAGGTTTTTTGTAAGTGCCAAGGAATCCGGAGTGGCGAATGATTTTGAAATTACTGCTTCAGATGCAAACGGTACGGCTGCTTTGGCTGCACTTGGCCTTCAGGTTGGCAACAATGCAGACGGAAGCGGTGCAACAAAGATTGCCGGCCAGGATGCTATCATTAACTTGAATGGTGCTCAGTTTACCAGTAATACCAATGTATTTGAGATTAATGGTCTGACTTTTACTGCACTGAACGAGACCAAAGTAGGCGAGAGTATTACAGTTACCACTCAGAATGATACCGATGGTATCTATGATATGGTAAAGAATTTCCTAAAAGAGTACAATTCCGTTATCAATGAGATGGATAAGCTCTACAATGCGGAGTCCTCAAGAGGATATGAACCTCTTCTTTCCGAGGAGAAAGAGGCTTTGTCCGAGACCGAGGCGGAAGAGTACGAGAAGAAGATCAAAGATTCCATTCTGCGTAGAGATGATAATTTGGAGTCTGTAAGTTCTACCTTGAAAAATGCAATGATGTCAGGAATTGAAGTAAATGGCAAGACCATGTATCTGAGCAATTTTGGCATCAATACTTTGGGATATTTCACGTCGGCAGATAACGAGCATAATGCGTATCATATTGACGGAGATCCGGATGATGAGAGTACAGCTGGTAATGCGGACAAACTGAAGAGTATGATTAGCAGTGATCCGGAGACGGTTATTTCATTCTTTTCCCAGTTGTCTCAGAATCTGTATGACAAGATGTCGGATATGTCCAAGTCGGTAGAAGGTTATAGAAGCTTTGGCAGCTTCTATGATGACAAGAAGATGAAGACTGATTACGACAGCTATACTTCCAAGATTGCAGAGTTGGAAGAAAAATTAAATGATTATGAGGACAAGTGGTACGCGAAATTCGCGGAGATGGAAACAGCCATGGCGAAGATGCAGAGCAATGCGAGTGCTGTAACCGGTCTGTTAGGAGGTTGATAAAATGGCGTTACCCAACGCTTATGCGCAATACCAGAACAATAAAGTAATGACGGCCAGTCCGGCGGAGCTTACTTTGATGTTGTATGAAGGCGCTATTAAATTTTGCAACATAGCAGAGATGGCATTAGATCAGAAGGATATTCCCAAGGCTCATACGAATATCGTCAAGGTGGAGAAGATTATTGATTATCTGAGACAGACACTTGATATGAAGTATGCAGTAGCACAGGATTTTGAGAATATTTATTCGTATCTGTCGCAGCGCCTTGTGGAAGCCAATATCACGAAGGACAAGGAGATATTGGAAGAGGTTAATATGCATCTTAGGTCTGTTCGGGATACCTGGAAAGAGGTAATGCGTATCAACAGAGAGAAAGGGTTGATCTAGTGAAAAGTCAGTTAACTATATTATCTGAAAGTATGGATCAGAAAATAAAAGTACTTCTGGAGATACAAGAGTATAATCGTAAGCAGGAAGAAGCTTTTAAAAACGGGGAAGCAGATTTGGACAGTTTCGATGAAGCTGTTGAGGAAAAAGGGAAACTGATTGAAAAACTGACCCGTCTGGATGATGGTTTCGAAGCTCTTTACGAGGGGATATCCAAAGAGTTGTCCGAGAATCGTAATCAATATGCAACGGAAATCAAAGAGTTGCAGAATAAGATTGCGAGAGTGACGGAGCTTGGAACCTCGATTCAGGCTCAGGAAGCCCGCAATAAGAAGCTTATAGAGGAGTATTTCAGAGGAGCCAGAGCGGGTGTCCGTCAGAACAGACAGAGCTCCAAAGCTGCCTATGATTACTATAAGAGCATGAGTGGGGTGACGCTTTCCTCGTCCAGATACATGGATCAAAAAAAATAATAAAAAAATTTAATTTTGCCCTAAAGTTTTTGTAAATATTTCCGATATATCTATCAAGAAAAGTAAATGAGATGATCATTTCTTTCTAAACGGGCAGTAACCGGCTATCATCCGCACAATGATGGATGGTTACCGTAACTTCTACCGGCAGTTCGAAATGTGCGGTTCGGATGAAAGGTAGTTATACAATCGACTGGTCTCAAGGATGGGATCTTTTACAATTCAAGGAGGAAAAATTATGGTAGTACAGCACAATTTAACAGCAATGAACTCTAACAGAATGCTCGGCTTGACCGCAGCAACACAGGCGAAGTCTACTGAGAAGTTGTCATCCGGTTATAAGATCAATCGTGCAGCAGATGATGCAGCAGGTTTGGCTATTTCCGAGAAGATGAGACGTCAGGTAAGAGGTCTGACTCAGGCTTCCGCTAACGCACAGGATGGTATTTCCATGGTGCAGACAGCAGAAGGTGCTTTGAACGAAGTACACGATATGCTGCAGCGTATGAATGAGCTGGCAACCAAGGCAGCGAATGGTACTCTTACTTCTACTGACCGTAGCTACGTTCAGTCTGAGGTAGATCAGTTGATTTCTGAGATTTCCAGAACTTCCAACGATACCACATTCAACGAGATGAACCTGTTGTCTTCTTCTAAGACTGTTACTCTTCAGGTAGGTACAGAGTCTAGTCATACGATTAGCTTGAGCCTTTCCAAGATGAGTGCAAGTGGAATTGGTGTAGGTAGTGTTAAGGTTTCTTCTCAGAGCAGTGCACAGAGTGCTCTTGGAACCATTAAGACTGCAATCACTTCTGTATCTACTTTCCGTTCTCAGCTTGGTGCTGTTCAGAACAGATTAGAGCACACCATCAACAACCTGGATAACGTTGTTGAGAATACTACTTCTGCTGAGTCCAAGATTCGTGATACCGATATGGCTACAGAGATGGTTAAGTACTCCAACAATAACATTCTTGCTCAGGCAGGACAGGCTATGTTGGCACAGGCTAACCAGTCTAATCAGGGCGTATTGTCTCTGTTGGGATAATTGCAAATCAACTACCGAGAGGAGTCGGCTTTTAGCCGGCTCCTTTTTTGGAAAAAAGGGGTATGTTATGGCTCAATTAACAGAAAAGCGAATTTTATATGTTGCCACGGATGATATTAGTTTATTGGATATTCCGGAGGCGTTGAATGCATTGGGATATGAAGTATATCAAATGAATGAAGTGATGCATGCTCAAGGATTTTGGAGACAGGAATGCGAGGAACTACAGAGAGCGATTGAGGCAATGCAGATTACTCATGTGGTGACCTATGATTTTATAGAGACTGTGGCGGAGGCATGCCATTGTGTAAATTGTATTTATATCGCATGGGTGTATGATGCGCCTCAGAAGGAACTTTACACAGAATATGCAAGATATTCTACCAATTATATTTTTGTTTTTGATGGAAATGAATATAAGAGATTGAAGACTAGTGGCATACGAAATATATATCATTTTCCCCTTGCTGTGTGTACAGATAAAGTTGCAATGGTTTTAGAAAATGATTTGGAAAATAAATTAAAACAATATACAGATGAGATTTCTTTCGTGGGACAGCTTTATCAGATAGAGCATTTGTCGGAAATTATGGCGGGGGCCGGGGAATGGGTAAAGAATGAATTTGAGACCTGTGTGGATAGGATGGCTTTGCAATGGACGGGAGATGTGGATTTCTATAATCAGGTACCACAGGACGTAATAAATTATCTGGGAGATTATGAGGGGCACAAAGTAAAAAGAGACTATCCCTATATGGATGAGCGTCTTTTTTATGGAGCAGCGGTGTTTGCCAGGGTAATTGCGAACAGGGAGCGTGTGACTATTTTGAATGCCTTGGCTTCTAAATATCCGGTAAGCTTGTATACAAGGGATGCAGATGTGTCTGCACTCGCAGAAGGAGTGACTGTGAAGCCGGGAGTGGGGTATGACAGGGAGGTTTACGGTGTTTATCGGAAATCTAAGATTAATTTGAATATTACCCTTCATTGTATTGAAACCGGGATACCTCAGAGGGTTTTTGATGTTTTGGCTGCGGGAGGATTTTTAATAACCAATTATCAGGAAGAACTTGCGCATTACTTTGAACTGGGAAAAGATTTGGTTGTATATCACAATTTGGAGGAACTGCAGGAACTTGTAGAATATTATTTAAGTCATGATAAAGAGCGCGAGGAAATCGCACGGACCGGGCAGGAAAAGGTCTGGAGAATGCATAATTATAATGTTCGGATGATGGAAGTAATGAAGCTTGTTGCGACTGCAGAAATGGAGAAAAATCATAAGACATTAATTCTTACAACACCGGCAGACTATGAGCGTCTGGCACATAATCATGTGCGCATGGTTCAAAATCTTTATCCCAGAAAGCTGTATTTTCTGGGTAATGAGAAGGTAGGAGAGTTGGTAAAAGCATCTGCTGTTGCCAATGAGGCAGGATTTATTAATGAAGAGGAAATACTCCCCTTTGATAAGGTTCATAGTGTGATGAAGAAGGCTTTGGGAGTGGAGGAACTGCCCAGAGGTATCACAGGGTGGTATTATCAACAGTTTTTGAAGATGCAGTATTCCTTTGTGTGTGAGGAAGAGTATTATCTGGTCTGGGATGGAGATACGGTGCCTTGTGCTCCCTTTACCATGTTTGCTGCAGATGGGGTATCCCCTTATTTTGACTTGAAAGATGAGTACCACGAGGAGTATTTTAATACCATCGGGCGGTTGTTCCCGGGGATGCACAAAGCAATTTCCGGTTCCTTTATATCAGAGCATATGTTAATTCAGTGCAAAATGATGCAACAGATGATACAGGAAATTGAGAATAATGATAGTTTGAAGGGAAATACCTTCTATGAGAAGATTATTTTCTCTATACCCAAGGATAAACTGACTTCTAACAGTTTTAGTGAATTTGAAACCTATGGTACTTATATGGCGTTTCGTAATCCTGCAAAATACCGGTTGCGTAAGTGGCATTCCTTCCGGTATGGGGCAGCTTTTTTGCATCCGGAAACTATGACAGACGGAGATTATGAATGGTTTGCGCGTGATTTTGAGGCGATTTCTTATGAGAAAAACCAAAGCGTCCGTGAGGACCATGAGAATCTGTTTCAGAATAAGGAGTATCAAAGACATTTGTCAGCGAGACAGATGTTAGAAATTGCACAGGAAGAATTTCAGGAAGGCATGGTGGAGACCTGGTGAATGTTTTTTATTTGGAGTGGAACAGCTTTGGCAATGAAGATATGTATGAGGCTTTTGAGGAATTGGGTCACAGGGTAGTAAAGATTCCTTTTGCAGAGAAAAAACTCTCTGAAGAAGAGATTACAAAAAGGCTGAAGGAAGCACTGGCTATCTGTTCTTGTGATTTTGTTTTTTCCTTTAACTATTTTCCACAGGCATCTATAGTGTGTAATAAAATTGGTTTGAGGTATGTGTCTTGGGTGTATGACAGTCCCCATATCCAAGTCTATTCCTATACAGTGATTAATCCGTGCAATTATGTTTTTTTGTTTGATTATGCGGTTTATCAGGAATTGTACAATGCAGGTATTCAAACAGTTTATTATCTGCCTTTGGCGGTAAATGAGAAGCGTTTGGGGAGTCTGGTGGTGTCAGAGGCTCAGAGAGAAAAGTATAAAGGAGATATTTCCTTTGTGGGCTCCTTGTACAACGAAAAGAAACATCGGATTTATGACAAGTTTCAGAATATAGATCCCTATGCAAGAGGATATCTGGACGGCATGATCAGATGCCAGCAGCAGATTCAGGGGTATTATTTTCTGCAGGAGATGCTGACGGATGAGTTGGTTGCAGAAATGGAGAAAGCATATCCGACTAATCCCGATGATTCACATGTTTTGTCTCCCAGAGCAATTTATGCAGATTATGTGCTGGCCAGACAGGTGACCGCCTTGGAGCGCCGGGAATTGTTAGAAACATTGGGCAGTAAATATGCAGTGCATTTATATACCTACGAATCAGATTTACAGATTCCCGGTGTAGAGAATAGAGGAAAAATTGACTATTATGATGAAATGCCCTATGTGTTCAGGTGTTCTAAAATTAATCTGAATATTACTCTCAGAAGCATCAAGACGGGTATTCCTCTAAGAGCTTTGGATATTATGGGAAGTGGCGGTTTTCTGTTGAGTAATTATCAGCAGGAGCTGTTGGAGTATTTTGTGCCGGGAGAGGATTTTGTATTTTATGAAAGTACGGAGGATTTAATGGCTAAGGCAGAATACTATCTGACCCATGATAAGGAGAGAAGAGAGATTGCGCAAAACGGTTGCAAAAAAGTGTGTTCTGAACATAATATGAAGGCGCGGATTGCTGAAATTATCAAGGTTTTGGGAGATTTTTCCGGAAAATAAAAAAATTTTCCAAAAAGGGCTAAAGTATTCAAAATAACCGCCGATATATTAATCAAGTAAGACAAGTAGACAAACAGTTTGTACTTATTAAATTAACCAATCCGGATTACACGGATGTTTGAGGATACGGTTAGAACTATTAACTAATTAATTATAGGAAAGCCGATAATCGGCCATCTCAAGGAGGAAAAATTATGGTAGTACAGCACAATCTTTTGGCAATGAATTCTAACAGAATGCTTGGTTTGACAACTGCTTCACAGGCAAAGTCCACAGAGAAGTTATCTTCCGGTTATAAGATTAACCGTGCGGCAGATGATGCAGCAGGTTTGGCAATGAGTGAGAAGATGAGACGTCAGATCAGAGGTCTGACTCAGGCTTCCAGCAATGCACAGGATGGTATCTCCATGGTACAGACCGCAGAAGGTGCTTTGAATGAAGTTCATGATATGTTGCAGCGTATGAATGAGCTGGCAACTAAGGCAGCGAATGGTACTCTTACTTCTACTGACCGTAGCTATGTTCAGTCTGAGGTTGATCAGTTGATTTCCGAGATTAGCAGAACTGCTAATGATACTACTTTCAACGAGATGAATCTTCTGTCTTCCAGCAAGACAATCACTTTGCAGGTTGGTACAGAGGGTACTCACACTATTTCCCTGAGCCTTTCCAAGATGAGTGCAAGCGGAATTGGTGTAGGAAGCGTAAAAGTTTCTTCTCAGAGTGGTGCTCAGAGTGCATTGGCTACTATTAAGTCTGCAATTACTTCCGTATCTACTTTCCGTTCCCAGCTTGGTGCTGTTCAGAACAGATTAGAGCATACCATTAACAATCTGGACAACGTTGTTGAGAATACCACAGCAGCAGAGTCCCAGATTCGTGATACCGATATGGCTACTGAAATGGTTCGTTATTCCAATAATAACGTACTTGCACAGGCAGGTCAGTCCATGTTGGCTCAGGCTAATCAGGCAAATCAGGGAGTATTGTCTCTGCTCCAGTAATGGTAAAATGAGATTGATAGGGCTGACGTAAGTCAGCCCTTATTTTATATATAAAAAGGTGAGGGGCACGCATTATGATAAACCTGTCCTCTGCAGACTTTGAGAATTCAAAGTTGAAGAATGAGTACATCCGGAATAATGATTCCCAAAGATTAATATTTGTTAATCAAGATCGCATACAGAGTGAAGACATGGCTGTAGTATGCGAATGTCTTGCTATGCCCAATTATCCGGTTATGGTATTGTTTGGGGGCGAAGGAGAGGCTGTAGAGCTGCAATCTGTGGAGATGCTGGCTTATTATGGAGTGGAAATAATCGGGTTGGCTTTTGAACGGGAATTGCTTAGGAAAACAGGTTGTTTTAATGAGTGTCTTGAGGATTTAACCAATTATGAATTGTTGTGCAGATTGTTGGAGGCCGGAAGTACTTGCATGGCTCTTTGGCATGTGATAAAAAAATCTCAAAAACTGACGGAGCAGGGGATGCTTACCTGGGCGTACGTTTTGCGCAGGAATCTGCACAAATTGCAGGAATATGGCTGTATGAATGACCTTTTTCAGAGCATGTGTGTGATGGCAATGGAACAAGGGCTGTTTTCGGTTTTGCAGACAAATATGAATAAAATGCTGTCAAATGATGAGGAATATGATAGAATAAGGGAGAATACAGCTCCCTTTATTGTTATACGGGGGGATGACACCTGTGCAGGGGTATTGCAGGGATTTGCAGACGCTTTGGCGGAGGCCTTGGCTAGTCTGGGACAGGCGGTACAGCTTTGGAGTGTAGAGAGTGTGGATTTTGACGGAGTGGATGGTCTGTGTAAGGGAATGGTAGGTTTTCAGTCCAGACTTTTAAGTCGGGAAATCATACACAAGATTCGCGGGAAGAAGTTCCAGTTCTGGTTTGATTATCCGGCTCCGTTTGGTGAGATGTTTGATGCGGTGAAGGACATATATGTTTTGTGTCAGGATGGGTTCCACAGCGAATTTATCAAAAAATATTTTGATGTTCCCAATGCTTTGCATTTTCCGCCGGCAGGTATTGATGGAGGAATGATAAATTCTGAAGAACGTCCTTATGATATTGTTTTTATTGGAAGTTATTTTCCGGTGCAGAAAAAGTTTGAAGATGTAGAAATGCAAGGGTTTTATGAATATATGTGCAAGCACTCGGACAAGGCCTTTGATAAGGGGCTTGAAGAGTGGCTAAAACAGCAAGGAGTATGTCCGGACAAGGAGCAATTCATAACAAAACTTGTGGGGATGAGGCGTGTCTATCGCAGCGTTATAGGCTATTATCGGAAAAAGGTAATTGATACGATTTTGAGTGCCGGATTTATCCTTCATGTATATGGTGACAGTTGGTATGAATATGAGTCAGCATATGGAAATCAATTGGTGATTCATCCGGAGGTTCGGGGGATGGATATGTTGAGAGAGTGGGGCAAGGCAAAAATTGGTTTAAATATTATGAGCTGGCATAAGGCCGGAATGACAGAACGGGTTGCCAATATTTTGTTGTCCGGAGCGGTTTGCGTGACGGAGAGAACAACTTATTTGGATGAACATTTTGAAGATGGTAGGGAATTGATTGGGTTTTCTTTGGAGAGCCTGGAGGAACTCCCTAAGGAAATAGAGAGTCTTTTACAGGATGATAGGAAGCGTAAACAGATTGCACAGAACGCTTATTTAAAGGCGTCAAGGGAACATACATGGCGTGAAAGAGCTACGGAATTATTGGAATTGATATAGAAGTGGCGGAAATACTGATCTAAATAGATATGGTAATTATCATAAGTGGTTTACAAAACAGGAGGATAAATAGACTACATGGCTACATTCAGCGAGGATTATTTTGAGGCAAAAATAGTAGATAATTTTTATGTAAGACCTATGATTCGCCGTTCGTGGGCGGCACAGATAGAAGTGTTGGAGGAGATTGATAAAGTCTGTAAACGACACAATATCAAGTATTTTGCTGAATGGGGTACCTTGTTGGGCGCTGTTCGGCATCAGGGATTTGTGCCCTGGGATGATGACTTGGATATCGGCATGCTGAGAGATGATTATGTGCGATTTCTTCATTATGCCAAGGAGGAGTTTCCGGAGAATTTAAGCATTATCAATGTTTACAATTATGGTGGTTTTACTGAGCTTCTGACAAGGGTTGTTAATTCGTGGAGTGTGAATATTACGCCCGAGTTTATGGAGAAATATCATGGGTGTCCCTATGCAATTGGTGTGGATATTTTTATTTCTGATTACATTCCCCGAGATAAGGATGATGAAATGGTTCAGTCCCAACTCTTAATTGCTACGGATGGATTGGCTAAAAACTGGGTTGAGGAGAAATATACGGATGAAGAGAAACAGGAGACTTTGAATGCGCTGTTGGAAGTAACCGGTTTTACCTTAAAGCCGGATATGCCTATTCCCCAACAGCTGTATCAATGGGCGGATGAAATCAGTGGTATGTATGGAGCGGATGAGTCAGATGAGATAACAATTCTGGCATTAATGGCAACTCAGCCGTGGTATCGTTTGCCTAAGTCCTGTTACGAGAGTTTTATTGAAATGCCCTTTGAGAATATTACGATACCGGTGCCGGTGGGATATGAACAGATATTGAAACTTCGTTATGGCGAGAATTATATGACACCGATAAAGCGTTGGGATACGCACAAATATCCTTATTTTACAGAGCAGGAGGACTTGCTTAAGAGTCTGTTTGAGGAACAGGGACTTGAGGTGCCCGCGATATATGACATGATGTATAAGGAGCCCATGGAGCGGTATATGGGGTTGCAGTATCATGGCAATCTGGATAATCAGAATGTGAATAGTCTTGGATTTGAGAAGATGGAACTTCGCATGGAGGATTTGGCTGCTTATCAGGAGAGCGGCGCTACCTGGACCCCGGAGGGAATTGTAATTAAGGCGCAGATGCTTTTGGATGTGGGCGTGTTGCAGGTGTGTAATGTGGCAAAGGCCTTGCACGCCAGATATATTGTAATTGACACCAGAGAGTTTTTGGATGCAGAGGCTTTGGATGAAGCACTCACCGCAGAGATTGAGTATTTCCGATGGGCAGAGATTTCGGTGTATCTTGAAAATGGTTATGTCACAACCTATGACGGGGAGATTATCCGCAGTCCCTATTCGGATCCGACCTGGCTGTATGAGACGGTGGAAGCCTACAACATGTTGTGTGGCAGATTGTGTTTCGGAATTTGTTTTAATGTGGGGCATGCCAATGTATTGAATGTGAATTTGCGCAGTTTTGTAGAGGGTATTATGTCCAGATTGCGTTTGGTTCATATGAATGATAATGATGGTATTCACGATGATCATCAGATGCCTTATACATTTACTGTAGGAAGAGGGACTCTCGCTACAGATATTTATCGTGTAATCGGGGCATTGATTCGTGCTGATTATCAAGGTGGTATCGTCTTTGATGTGAATGGCTTGTGGGAAAAGGCTCCTGTCAATATGCAGAAGAGTCTGTTGGAGCTTTTGAAGAGTCTTGGGCCGGAGTGGGAGTATTACTTTGGTTTAAAAGAGCGGCTGGGGCAAAGGGATAAAAAAATCATGCTCTTTGGTACCGGAGCTATGGCCTATAATTATATGTGTAATTGGGCAGAAGAGTACCCTCCTTATTGCATGATAGACAATAATAAGGATAATTGGGGGAAGGAGTTCTTTGGTGTACCCATTCTATCGCCGGACAGCATTTTGGAAATTCCGGAGGAAGAGCGCAATGTATTTATCTGTAATATGTACTATGCTCAGATTGCGACGCAGTTAAAGGGCATGGGAGTTGCCTACGAGTATTATAATGATAATTATTTCATGTAGAAGGAGAACGGAAATTGGAAATCGGTGTACAGACAAAGGGAATTATTGAAAGTGGTGTAGATATTCATGAAGGGTTTCAGCTCATTCGTGATGCTGGTTTTACCAAGGTGGATTTTAATTTGGATAATTTTCTGCGAAACGATGATGTTTATAAGGGCAAGATAAATTCCTTTTTTGATGTGGAAATCGAAAAACTGATTCCTTATTTTGAAAAGTATAAGGAGGCAATGGATGCAGCAGGACTCAGTGCGTCTCAGATGCATGCGCCTTATCCGGTGAGAGTACCCGGTAAAGATAAGTTGACCGAGTATATGGAGAGTTGCGTGATTCCCAAGAGTATTGTCATTGCTAAAACACTGGGAGTGCCCTGGGTGGTGGTTCATCCTTTTAAAATGCAGTATACCCATGGAATTGACAGGGAAAATATGGATAATCTGGAATATTTTAAGGTGTTGATTCCGCTGTTGAAGGAACAGGGCGTAAAAATTTGTTTTGAGAATCTCTATGAGGGTAAGGGAAATCGGATGGTGGAAGGTGTCTGTGCGAATCCGGCTGTAGCTAATTGGCTGGTGGATACCCTGAATGCAGAGGCCGGTGAGGAACTCTTTGGCATGTGTCTGGACACCGGACATTTGCAATTAGTTAAGAGAGATCCTTATGAGTACATCATGACTCTTCAGAATCGATTAAAGATTTTACATCTTCATGAGAATGATGGAGTTTCGGATATGCATGAGTTGCCCTTTACTTTTGGAGATCAAAAAAGAAGAGGTTTGGATTGGGAAGGGATTGCAGAGGCTTTGGCGTTAATTGATTATGATGGAACGCTGAGTTTTGAGACCTTTCCTTGTATGAATGCATTCCCCTATCCTTTGAGGGCGCAGGTTCTTAAGGTGATTTATGCTGCCGGAGAGCATTTGGCAGAGAGGATTGCCTATTACAAAAACAGATAAATTGGGGTGTACGGATGAGAAAAGTAATTACCTACGGGACATTTGATTTATTTCATAAAGGACATTTAAGTCTGCTGACACGTGCCAAGGCGTTGGGAGATTATCTGATTGTGGGTGTAACCACGGATCATTTTGATGAGGCAAGAGGCAAGGTCAATGTGGTGGACTCTGTCATGGAACGTATTGAAAGTGTTAAGAAGACCGGACTTGCCGATGAAATTATCATAGAGGACCATGAAGGGCAGAAGATTGAAGATATTGAAAAATATCAGATTGATGTATTTACGGTGGGTTCTGACTGGGTGGGGACTTTTGATTATCTGAAGCCTTTCTGTGAGGTTGTCTATTTGGATCGTACACCGGATGTTTCTTCCACTATGCTTAGGGAGAGACGTTTTAAAATTGTGAAAATGGGTATTGTGGGAACCGGACGAATTGCCCCCAGATTCCTGTCTGAGTCAAAATATGTCAGTGGTATTAATATTATTTGTGCATATAATCCGGAGAAGGAGAGTGGCCGTGCTTTTGAAGAGCAGCATGAAATCGAGACTTTTCATGAGGATTATGAAGGTTTTCTGGATAAGGTGGATGGGGTGTATATCGCGGCTCCTAATGAGACTCACTATGAGTATGCCAAGAAGGCGCTGCTTAAAGGGAAGCATGTACTGTGTGAGAAACCCATAGCTTTCACCAAGAAAGAAACAATGGAGTTGTATGAACTTGCCGGGGAAAAGGGCGTGGTATTGTACGAGGCAATTAAGACTGCTTATTGTCCCGGCTTTCAGCAGATGATGAATATGGCCAAGAGTGGCAAAATTGGTCAGATTCATGATGTGGAGGCATGTTTTTCAAGGTTGGCTGCGCCAATGTCCAGAGAGCGTACGGATGCAAAGTATGGTGGAGCTTTTTTGGAGTTTGCCGCCTATAATATGCTTCCCATTTTCAAGCTTTTGGGGACGGATTATAAGGAAGTGCGAATTGATAGTATCTATGGTGAAGGTGGCATTGATTTGTATACTAAGGTGCAGTTTGTGTATGAAAATGCAATGGCTACGGCCAAGTGCGGAGTGGGTGTCAAGAGTGAGGGCCAGCTTGTAATTGCAGGTACGGAAGGGTATATTTTAGCAGAGTCGCCCTGGTGGTTGACGAAAAAGTTTCAAATCAGGTATGAGGATGCCGATAAGGTGGATACCTATGAACCTAGGTTTCAAGGGGATGGCCTGCGTTATGAAATAAGTGGATTTGTTTCGAAGATTAATGGAATTGAACATGTGGGCTATCGTTTGACGGAGCGTGAAGCAGAAGCTATGGCTGAAGTGACGGAACTCTTTATGAAGCAAAGAAAGGCAAAAAGAGAATGCTTAAACTTGGAATAATCGGAACCGGCAGAATTGCTGCACGGTTTGTAGGTGACGGATGGCAGAATACTCCTTTTGTAATCAGTGTGATTTATAATCCGAATATAGAGAGTGCCTGTAGGTTTGTACAGGACAATGCAGACAAATTGGAAGGTATTGTGGATTGTACGGATGAGTGGGACTATTTGGTGGAGCATGTGGATGCGGTGTATGTGGCCTGCCCTCATGAGAAGCATTTTGAGTACACGAAAAAGCTGCTTTTGGCGGGTAAGCATGTACTGTGTGAGAAACCCATGGTTTTAAAAAAAGCAGAGGCAGAAGAGTTGTACCGGATGGCCTGTGAGAAACAGGTTGTTTTAATGGAAGCATTGAAGACTGCAAGTTGTCCGGGATTTCAGGGATTATTACAGATTGTTTCAGAAGGACGTATTGGTGAAATTAAGGAAGTGGAAGCCTGTTTTACCAGATTGACCCCTACTAACTTGCGGGAGATGACGGATTTGGCCTGTGGAGGAAGTTTTACCGAAATGGGCAGTTATGTAATGTATCCGGTGTTTAAATTATTAGGGACGGAGTACAGGGATATTTCGTTCCATTCTTATCGCTGCGTCAATGGAATTGATAAATATACACGTGCATTGTTTGATTATGGAGAAGCATTTGCATCCTGCAAGACCGGCCTTGGTGTAAAAAGTGAAGGTCAGATGATTGTATCTGGAACAAAGGGGTATATTGTAGTGCAGGCTCCCTGGTGGATGACCAGGCATTTTGAGGTGCGTTATGAGGATCCGGGCAGGGTGGAGCGATTTGATTATCCTTATGAGGGAAGTGGCTTGAAGTATGAATGTGAAGAGTTTTACCAGCGCATTCAGAAGTGTCTCTCAAAAGAGGCACGGGACGTACAAAATTCTCTTAAAGCTGAAGCAGTTGTGACTGCGACAGAAAGTGTAGCCATGGCGGGGGTAATGGAGAATTTCCTGAATGCGGAAGTCGAAGTTCGCAAAGATGCTGAAATCCGTTTGAAGGAAATTTTGCAGGAACGCCCTATGAGATATTGGGCTCACAGAGGTTGTTCTATGGAATGGCCGGAAAATACAATAGAGGCTTTTGTGGCGGCAGCGGAGTTGCCGGGGGTAGTTGGAATTGAGTTGGATGTACAGCTGACCAAGGACGGAGAAGTTGTAGTGTTCCATGATGAAAATGTTTCCAGAGTAACAGATGGCAGTCAAAGGGTTGTGGATTACACTTTAGCAGAATTAAAGGAATTGTGGATTGCACCCGGGGATGAAAAGCAGACCCGGATTCCTACTTTAAGAGAAGTGATGGAAACGATGAAACCTTATTGTGAGGCGAAGGGGTTGCTGATTAATATTGAGTTAAAAACAAGCGTTATCCACTATGAGGGGATTGAAGAGAAGACAGATGCTCTTGTTCGGGAGTATGGTCTGGAGGATTATGTAGTTTATTCTTCGTTTTGGGCAGAGTCCTGTAGGAAAATGAAGGAGATTAATTCGGCAAATCAGACGGGAATGTTGGCATCTACTCTTTCGGATTGTATCCGGTGGGGGCGTTATGCAGGAGTAGACGCATTGCATCCATGGATTGGCGGAATGGATTGCGCCTTGCCGGAGGATATGCAGGGAATGCCTGTACGAGGATGGGGGGCTGATGAGCCTTTCTATAAAGATGGACGTAGGTTGCGAATTGAGAGTTTGGAGAAATACGCCATATTTGGGATAACGGAAATAATAACAAATGTTCCCGAAATGTATGTAAAGGAAGCCGCCGGAGGAGAGAAGACATGCTGACGTTTCAGGAAGAGTTCTTTTTAGAGGAGACTCGCTGCGGGTTTGTGGTAGATCAGACTATGAAAACCTGTTGGGCAGCAGAGATGGAGTTGTTGTATGATATCGATGTAATATGCGAGAAATATGATATTCCTTACTTTGTGTATTATGGTTCTCTTTTGGGTGCGGTTAGGCATAGTGGGTTTATACCGTGGGACGATGATATTGATATTGCGCTTTTACGAGAAGATTATGAAAAGTTAATGTCTGTTTTGCCTGGAGAATTACCTGCCGGATATATAGTGCATAATCCTTTGGCAGATGATGAGAACGGTGAATATTGGGGAAGTGTAGTTAATTCAGATTGTATCAGTATTGAACCGGGAAGATTGCAGAAGTTTCACGGATGTCCGTTTATGGTGGGAATTGATATTTATCCTTTAGATTTTGTGCCCAGGGATGAAAAGGCAAAAGAAGAGATTAAGCAAAAGTTTCATCTGGTTTGGACAACCTGTCGTATGGCAAAAAATCCGGACCGGTCTGCGGAAGAAGAGAAGGATTTTCAAATTCTTTTGAAAGAGGTAGAGAATCGTTGCGGTGTTTCTTTGGATAAAGAGAATGGTTTGGTGGGCCGGTTGGTTCGACTGGCCAATCAAATTGCGGCATCTGTAAAGGAAACAGATGGGGATGAAATTGGTATGTATATTGATGTCGCTTACAGACCGAAAGGGTATGTGTCAAAAGAATGTTTTGCAGAGATAGACTGGATGCCTTTTGAAAATATTTTCGTTCCGGTAGCTCATGGGTATGATGAGATTCTGACTTTAATCTATGGAGACTACATGGAACCGGTTTGCGGAGCGCAAAGTCATAATTATCCTTTTTATAAGGCGCAGCTGGAAATGTTGCGTCAGATGGTTAACCATTTCTAATAATTTTATTAAGTTTTAAGTAAAGCTATTGCAAAGAATTTCCAAAAATCGTATAGTGAACCAGGGGAATTACAATAGAATCCGGAGGTTGTATGATGACGAAAGCAGAAGTGTTGAAGAGGGAGATTCTAAAGCAGTATCGTAGTGTCCGCCAGTTTTCATTGGATATGGGGATACCATATAGTACGCTGGTAACGGCACTGGAGCGTGGCATTGACGGAATGGCATACGGAACCGTAATTAAAATGTGTGATAAGTTGAATTTGAATCCTGTGGATTTTCAGCCATTGGATGAAAATGCTCCGTTGGGGAATAAGCTGATTGAAAATCGGGTAATGCTTAGTTATACAAAGTTGAATCAGGAAGGTCGGGATAAAGTTTTGGATTTGATGGAGGACTTTGCCCAGATTGATAAGTATAAAAATAAGGGGAAGAAAAAGTGAAATACGACTATTTAATCGTAGGAACAGGACTTTTTGGTGCTGTTTTTGCTCATGAGATGAAGAAAGCCGGAAAGAGTTGTTTGTGTATCGATAAGCGGACCAATGTAGGCGGCAATATTTATACACAGGAACAGAATGGCATTCAGGTGCATAAGTATGGTGCGCATATTTTCCATACATCGAATCGTAAGGTTTGGGATTATGTGAATCAGTTTGCAGAATTTAATCATTATATAAATTCACCGGTTGCCAGATATAAAGACGAGCTTTATAATTTGCCGTTTAATATGAATACATTCAGTCGTATGTGGAATATCCGGACGCCCAAGGAGGCTATGGAGATTATTGAGAAGCAGAAAAATGACTGCAAAGTAGAAACTCCTCAGAATCTGGAGGAGCAGGCTCTTTCTTTGGTGGGAAGAGATGTTTATGAGAAGCTGGTAAAGGGATATACCGAGAAGCAGTGGGGAAGACCTTGTGATGAGTTGCCCGCATTCATTATCAAACGTTTGCCTGTACGCTTCACATATGATAATAATTATTTTACGGACCGTTATCAGGGAATTCCGGAAGGCGGTTATACGGCGATTATTGAGAAGCTGTTGGAGGGAACTCCTGTACAATTGGGAATCTCGTATGAAGAGTTTGTGGAGAAACAGAATGCAAAGGTGCCCGGGCGGTTGAACCGACAGGATGCAGAGGGACCGGAATTTGCAAAGGTAGTGTATACCGGTATGATTGATGCCTATTTTGATTATTGTCTGGGGGCTTTGGAGTGGCGTTCCCTTCGCTTTGAGGAGGAGACACTTGCGGATTGTGACAATTATCAGGGTAATGCAGTAGTAAATTACACAGAAGCAGAGATTCCGTATACCCGTATTATAGAGCATAGGCATTTTGAGTTTGGTAAGGGTGAAGGTACTGTTATTACCAAAGAGTATCCTGCGGATTGGAAGCAGGGAGATGAACCTTATTATCCCATCAATGATGAGCGCAATGGAGCGCTTTTGGCAGAGTACCAGAAACTGGCGCAGGAAGAAGGCAATGTTCTTTTTGGTGGCCGTTTGGGGCAATATCGCTATTATGATATGGATAAGGTAATTGAGGCGGCTTTTGAATTGGTGGATGCAGAACTGGCGAATGTGTAATGCATATCAGACAGGAACAAAATAAAGAATGATACGTAAAAGGGTTGCTGTTAGGCAACCCTTTAAAAAACTCCTTACCAAGAAAATGGTAAGGAGTTTTTAGCAGTAGCTGTTAAACATCATGCCACTGTAAGCGCTTGTATGATAGGGGCTTACATAGTTGATGCCTGGTTTCTTGTAGGCTACAATCGTCCGGTTGACATAATCCATCGGATTCAAGGAAACCTGACGACTCTTTTTTAAAAGGGAGTCGGAGAATTCCTTCAGATAAGAGAAGGTGTCGGCGATATCTTCGGATTGTTCCGCAGCCTCTTTTAATAAGGATTCATTAATCTGTAGCGTTCCGTTTTCGGTTAAAGTTAAACCGGTAGATTCCATGGATTCGCTGTAATGTGATGCAATTCCCCGTAGTTCTCTGACAAGATTACTGCTTCGGGATTGGGATTCCAAATACGAGGAAGCGGCCTGCATAAAACTATTGTAACCGCCTAATAATCGTGAAACATTGTCTGCCAATGATTCAGCGTCTGCTTTCAGTCCCAAAGTGATGGATTCCCCTTCTTCGCTGATGCCGGTAAGGCTTACATCGAAGAGATTGCCCACTGTAAAGCGGTTGTAAGGCGTGGAACGTTCTTCGCCGTTTAACAGGAATTCGGCATTGGCAGGTTCCCGGGTTACAGAATTGAGGCCAAAGTAGTTCACAGTGCCGGAGGCTTTGCTGGTATGTTCATCAGAAATATAGAAGATAATGGAATCTTCTTGTGGTTGTCCGGTTGCCTCAGAGGTTAATTGCAAAGCGCTTAACGCATCTTCTTCGATTAAGGTGGCTTTGATGCCGATATTGGAGTTGTCAATCAGGCGCACCAAACGGGATTGAACATCCTTGTTGGTCTCGCCCTCACCAATGGAAAACTGGAACTCATAATTCATATCGTTGATGGAGACATCAAATGAATAAGTACCGGCAGGAAGTGTTACCTTTTCGTCGGGCAGGAACGCGCCTGTGTTTTCCTGAGGTGTTGCGAGAGCCTTTACCTCCAGAGTAAACTCAGGAGATGTGCCTTCCGGAGTCTTATCACCTATAAATGTTGCAGTTGCAATATTTTCATCGGAAGAGTAGGCTGTTTTTTTATTTAATAAGCCTTCCTGTTCCAGACCACCCAACCCGGCAATTGTGTTATAGAGCTCGCGAGCGTTCTCTTTTAAATCCACCGCATAGTATTGTGTTTCTTTGTTGGTGGTAGGAAGGTACCAGGGGGCGTCTTTATTTTGTTTGACAATGGAATTATAAACATTGCGAAGCTCGGACTTTTTGTGCGCATCGTAGCGCGTCAGAGCTTTGGGCGTATATGTGGTTAGATAGTTATTGTAGACAGTATTCAGAACATTACTCATTGCCACGCCTCCTTTCTTCCATGACTTGGGCCTGGGTATAGGTATTTCTGCAAAAATCCGTTTTCGCAGATAAATATAGTTGCATAAATAGCGGAATGCATATAAAATGTACCTGTAGCTGAGAGAAGCCGGCAGTATTCCACTTTTGTAACTATAGTGTAGCACATATAATAAGAAGAAACAAGATTTTTTTGCGTAAAATCATGAAAAATCTCCTCAAAATAGCAAAAAATCAGTTGACGAAGAGGGCTGGCTGTGATATAGTATTCAAGCGAGATAAGATTTAGGTCTTTTTTTTATGCTTAAAAACACGTGGAGGTAGAGAAAATGCGTACAAAGATTACATTGGCATGTACCGAGTGCAAGCAGCGCAACTACAATACAACTAAGGAAAAGAAGAACCATCCTGATAGAATGGAAACCAAGAAGTATTGTAGATTCTGCAAGGCTCACACTATGCACAAAGAAACCAAATAAGATGGAGGTCGATTATGGGAGATTCCGCAGAAAAGCAGGCTAAACCCAGTTTCTTCAAGGGCGTAAAGTCTGAATTCAAGAAAATCACATGGCCCGACAGACAGTCAACCTTAAAGCAATCCGTAGCAGTGGTTGTAATTTCCGTTGTAGTAGGAGTTCTGATTGCGGTGCTGGATTATGTTTTCCAGTATGGCGTGAATTTCCTGACATCTTTATAATAGCGAGGGTGATTGTATGGCAGAGGCAATGTGGTATGTAGTTCATACCTATTCCGGATATGAAAATAAGGTCAAAGCCAATATTGAGAAGACGATCGAGAACAATCCTCAGTTTGCAGAGCAGATTCTGGAAGTAAGAGTTCCCATGGAGGATGTTGTAGAGCTTAAGAACGGTGTAAAGAAGACTGTTTCCAAGAAGCTGTTCCCCGGATATGTTCTTCTTAATATGGAGATGAACGATGACACTTGGTATGTTGTTCGCAACACCCGTGGTGTTACCGGATTTGTAGGACCGGGAAGCAAACCGGTTCCCCTTACAGAAGCTGAGATGAAACCTTTGGGTATCAAAACAGATACCGTGTCCATCGACTTCGTTGAGGGTGACAGCATTGCAGTGGTTGCCGGTGTCTGGAAGGATACTGTTGGCGTGGTTCAGAAGCTTGACTTCAACAAGCAGACCGCAACAATCAATGTAGAGCTGTTCGGAAGAGAGACTCCTGTGGAGATTAGCTTCGCAGAGGTGAGAAAACTTTAATCTTTAAGATAAAGTTTTCTGCAATTTATCAATTTTGATATTTTCCGGTTCGCCGGTAAATATAACAGTAACAAGAGGAATGTGTTTGGCAGCTTGCTGCAGACATTCCAGTGGGAGCGGGGATAAATCCCTGCGCCAGTTTACCACATTATAGGAGGTGCCACAATGGCAAAGAAAGTAGAAGGATATATCAAATTACAGATTCCTGCCGGCAAAGCTACACCGGCTCCCCCTGTTGGTCCTGCATTGGGTCAGCATGGCGTTAACATCGTTGAATTCACTAAGCAGTTCAACGCAAGAACCGCAGATAAGGGTGACGTTATCATCCCTGTAGTTATCACTGTATATGCAGACAGAAGCTTTAGTTTCATTACTAAGACTCCCCCTGCAGCAGTATTGTTGAAGAAGGCCTGCAACATCAAGTCCGGTTCAGGCGTTCCTAACAAGACCAAGGTTGCTACCATTTCTAAGGCAAAGGTTCAGGAAATCGCTGAGATGAAGATGCCTGATTTGAATGCAGCAAGCCTTGAGGCAGCTATGAGCATGATCGCTGGTACTGCACGCAGCATGGGTATTGTTGTTGAAGACTAATTAACAATTGATTGGGAGGCAATTCGTGAAATTGCCGCTAGAACCTAGGAGGTAAAGTAAATGAAACATGGTAAGAAATATAGCGAGGCTGCAAAGCTTGTAGACCGCGCAACTCTGTATGAGCCCGCTGAGGCTATTGCATTGGTAAAGAAGACCGCTGTTGCTAAGTTTGATGAGACTGTTGAAGTACACATCAGAACCGGTTGTGACGGACGTCACGCTGAGCAGCAGATCCGTGGTGCAGTTGTACTGCCCAACGGTACCGGTAAGACTGTTAAGGTTTTGGTTTTCGCAAAGGGCGATAAGTTGACCGAGGCTGAGGCTGCTGGCGCTGATTATGTTGGTGGCGAGGAGCTGATTCCTAAGATTCAGAACGATGGTTGGCTTGATTTTGACGTAGTAGTAGCTACCCCTGACATGATGGGTGTAGTTGGTCGTCTTGGTAAGGTTTTGGGACCTAAGGGTCTGATGCCCAACCCCAAGGCTGGTACTGTAACTATGGATGTTACCAAGGCTGTTGCTGATATCAAGGCTGGTAAGATCGAGTACAGACTGGACAAGACCAATATTGTGCATGTTCCCGTTGGTAAGGCTTCTTTCACTGAGGAAGCTCTTCAGGAGAACTTCAATGCACTTATGGATGCTATCGTTAAGGCTAAGCCCAGCGCACTGAAGGGTCAGTATCTTAAGAGCATCACCCTGACCAGCACCATGGGTCCTGGCGTAAAGGTGAGCGTAGCAAAGTTCTAAATCACACGTGTATAAAAAGAGCCGCAATCGAAAGATTGGGGCTCTTTTAAAAAGTTTATCTAAAATGCAAAAATAGTATTGACGCAGTGCAAAAACTGTGGTAAAGTATTTGAGGTTATAAAACCAGCCGAAGACAGTAGGTGTCCAAAATATTTTGTTGCGGACGTAAGTATAGCGCCTACCGAGGAGCGAGTTTATTATGTAATTAACTACGTCTTCCTGTCTTGGAGGACGTTTTTTATATCACAAAGGTGAAGCTTGTTGCTTTCGCCGAGATGATGCCTAAGACGTAAACTCCTTCGGCACTAAATCTATAAGGAGGTAAAAAAATGGCAAAGGTTGAATTAAAGCAGCCCATCGTAGAAGAGATTTCTGCTAAGATTAAAGATGCTCAGTCTGTAGTTCTGGTAGATTACCGCGGACTTACTGTTGAGCAGGACACACAGCTTCGTAAGAGTCTGCGTGAGGCAGGAGTTGTCTACAAGGTGTACAAGAACACCTACATGACTCGTGCTTTCCAGGGTACTGAGTTCGAAGGTTTGGCTCCCTATTTGGAGGGACCCAGTGCAGTAGCTATCTCTACTGAGGATGCAACAGCTCCCGCTAGAGTACTGGCTGAGTTCGCTAAGAAGGCAGACAAGCTTGAGATTAAGGGTGGTGTAGTTGAAGGTACCGTATACGATGCTAAGGGAATGGCAGCAATCGCAAGCATCCCTTCCAGAGAGGTACTTATCTCCAAGTTGCTTGGCAGCTTGCAGAGTCCTATCACCAACTTCGCTCGTGTTATGAACCAGTTGGCAGAAAAGGGTGGCGCATCCGAGTGTGCAGCACCTGTAGCTGAGGCTCCCGCTGAGGAGGCACCTGCAGCTGAGGAAACTTCTGCAGAATAATATTGAGCATTGGGTTGTGACCCGATAACAAACGAAACAAACTAATTATTTTAAATTGAAAAATGGAGGAAATTGAAATGGCTAAGTTAACAGCACAGGAATTGATCGACGCTATCAAAGAGTTGACCGTATTAGAGTTGAATGACCTTGTAAAGGCATGTGAGGAAGAGTTCGGCGTATCTGCAGCAGCAGGCGTTGTAGTTGCAGCAGCAGGCCCTGCTGAGGCAGCTGAGGAGAAGACTGAGTTCGACGTTGAGCTTACTGAGGCTGGCGCTGAGAAGGTTAAGGTTATCAAGGTTGTTCGTGAGATCACCGGTCTTGGTCTGAAGGAAGCTAAGGACGCTGTAGATGGCGCTCCCAAGGTTATCAAAGAGGCTGCTTCTAAGGAAGAGGCTGAGGAGATTAAGAAGAAGCTTGAGGAAGTTGGCGCTAAGGTTACCCTTAAGTAATTCAATCTCAATATTTACATTGAACAGTTGGCCCCCGCATTTGCGGGGGTTTTTTGGCAAGCGATGACAATTGAACGCAGTTCGATTGTATGAATCCTCAAAAAAGAGAGTGTCTGCGAAACAGGCATTCTCTTTTTTGGTGTGATACCGACAAAAACAAAAGTGCGAAGCCTGGCAGACGCAAAAACGGCTGGATTTCGAGGTGAAACTGAGAGATAAACCGGTAGTTGTTACGTTCATAGGAATCGGTTTTCTTAAGCTCGGGTCTATATGTAAAAATTAGTTTGTGAGACCCGAAAACTCATAAAAGTCCGTAGAAATATTGTGAAAAAATGCCCTTCGCGGGTCTATGCACAAAAATCCTCACCTGAGACCCGCTATACAGAAAAAATCCGGGTCTCAGCAACCATTTTTTCTGCATAGACCCATACGGGGCATATACATAAAAATCGAAACACAGTGCCCAAAACTACTCTATTTCTTCAATGTCTTGCAAAATTATCATCAACATGAGCGCATGTCGCCAGATAAAGCTGTGTCGCCATGGCGCCCCGGCAAGCTACGCCATGCCGACAGGTTCGCAAGCGCAAGCTTGCGAACTGTCGCGGCATTCGCCGTATGCATCTTCGCTCGAATGTGTCTGCCTGTGAGCAAGCTCCCGCCAGACAATTCGGCTCAGATGCGCATGGCTCAAATTTACGCGCAAAACAGGAAAAAATTTCTTGACGGCTTGACTTTTTTGTGATAATATAGACGGTGCACTATTGTGTGGAAATAGGCCTTTTTGCGTCCAAATGTAAAAAAGCCTGTTTTGTAGCATTAATCATGAGCAAATTAGCATCTGATTAAGCCAAGAAATATAGAAGAACGGGGTGAAGTGTCAATGGAAAAGAACAGAATACGTCCTATGGCCGGTAACAAGGTTGCACGTATGAGTTATTCAAGACAGAAAGAGGTTCTGGAGATGCCCAATCTGATTGAAGTCCAGAAGGACTCCTATCAGTGGTTTTTGGATGAAGGCTTGAAGGAAGTCTTCGGAGATATTTCTCCTATTGCTGATTACAGTGGCTCCCTTAGTCTTGAGTTTGTGGACTTTGAATTGTGTCGGGACGATGTGAAGTATTCTATTGAGGAATGCAAAGAGAGAGATGCGACATATGCGGCTCCCTTGAAAGTAAAGGTTCGTCTTTACAACAAGGAGAAAGAGGAAATTAGTGAGCATGAAATCTTCATGGGTGATTTGCCTCTGATGACTGAGACCGGTACATTTGTAATTAATGGTGCGGAGCGTGTTATCGTTAGCCAGTTGGTTCGTTCTCCGGGTATCTACTACGGCATCGGTCATGACAAGATTGGTAAGAGACTGTTCTCCAGTACCGTAATTCCTAACCGTGGAGCATGGTTGGAGTACGAGACAGATTCCAATGACGTTTTTTATGTACGTGTGGACAGAACCCGTAAGGTTCCCATCACTGTACTGATTCGTGCACTGGGCATCGGCACCAACGAAGAGATTCGTGAGGTGTTTGGTGATGAGCCTAAAATTGAAGCAAGTTTTGGCAAGGACACTGCTGAGAATTATCAGGAGGGTCTGTTAGAGTTATACAAAAAGATTCGTCCCGGTGAGCCTTTAAGTGTTGAGAGTGCGGAGAGCCTTATCAATGCTATGTTCTTCGACCCCAGAAGATATGACTTGGCTAAGGTCGGCAGATATAAATTTAACAAGAAACTGGCACTCAGAAACAGAATCAGACATCAGATTCTGGCAGCGGATGTAGTAGATCCTACTACCGGTGAAGTATTGGCAAGTGCCGGTGATCAGGTGACTGCAGAACTTGCAGATACCATTCAGAATGCAGCAGTTCCCTTTGTATATATCCAGACTGAGGAGAGAAATGTGAAAGTTCTTTCCAATATGATGGTTGATATTACTAACTTTATTGATTGCAATCCTGAGGAGTTTGGTATTAAGGAGAACGTGTACTATCCTGTTCTTGCACAGATTCTGGAGGAGTATGCTGAGGATCCTGAGAAGCTTGGTGATGCAATCAAGAAAAATGTACATGAGCTTGTTCCTAAGCACATTACTAAGGAAGATATTATTGCTTCCATCAACTACAATATGCATCTCGAGTATGGTCTGGGTAATGATGACGATATCGATCATCTGGGTAACAGACGTATTCGTGCGGTTGGTGAGCTTTTGCAGAACCAGTATCGTATTGGTCTTTCCAGAATGGAGAGAGTGGTACGTGAGCGTATGACTACTCATGACGCTGAGGATATTTCTCCCCAGAGTCTGATTAATATTAAGCCTGTAACGGCTGCTGTGAAGGAGTTCTTTGGTTCCTCCCAGCTGTCCCAGTTCATGGATCAGAACAACCCTCTTGGTGAGCTTACTCATAAGAGACGTTTGTCCGCACTGGGTCCCGGTGGTCTCTCCAGAGATCGTGCCGGATTCGAGGTTCGAGACGTACACTATTCCCACTACGGAAGAATGTGTCCTATCGAGACTCCCGAAGGTCCTAACATCGGTCTGATTAACTCTCTTGCAAGCTATGCAAGAATTAATGAGTACGGATTTGTTGAGGCACCTTATCGTAAGATTGACAAGACAGATGCAGCGAATCCTCGTGTAACAGAGGAAGTATTGTACATGACTGCGGATGAAGAGGATAACTATCATGTAGCTCAGGCGAACGAGGCTCTTGATGAGAACGGCTACTTCATCAACAACATGGTTTCCGGTCGTTATCGTGAGGAGACCCAGGCATATCCCAAGACTGCATTTGATTACATGGACGTATCTCCTAAGATGGTATTCTCTGTAGCTACAGCATTGATTCCCTTCCTGGAGAATGATG
>SVFL01000068.1 GCA_015056885.1 Lachnospiraceae bacterium | reverse complement strand
AACTCCACGGAAATGCCGGCGGTGCTTGTGGAAGTCGGATTTATCAATACAGATGCGGATAATGAACTTTTTGACGCAAGATTTAATGAGATTGCAGCGGCAATTGCTCAAGGTATTTTGGACACCTTATAGGTGTCCTGATACCTTATAGAGGGAAAATGTCGAAAAAGGGGTTTTACCTAAAACTTACTTAAAAATTACTAAACCATGATATTTTCTTCTGTTTTTGAGTGATAGTATCAGTTATGTAAAGAAAATAATTGAGTGAACACAAAATGGAGGATTTTTATTATGAGAAAAATCATTGAGTTTCAGAAGATTTTGGCAATGGCAGGCGCATGTGTGTTGATGATGGGAAGTTTGACTGCGTGTGGCGGTAATGAGACAAATAATAGTAGCGCAGTAGGTAATGCTGGGAATAGCGTAGCAAGTAACGAGGAGATTTCCGGTACCATTCAGATTGTAGGAAGTACGTCTATGGAGAAGTTTTCCAATGCTTTGAGAGAGGTATTTATGGAAAAATACCCGGAAGTGACAGTGAATGCGGAGTTTGTTGGTTCCGGTGCAGGTATTGAGGCGGTTGTCAGTGGAACAGCAGATGTGGGTAATTCTTCCCGTAATTTAAAGGAGGATGAATTGAAGGCAGGTGCAGTAGAAAATATTGTGGCAATTGACGGTATTGCAGTTTGTGCAGACCCTACTAACACTGTGGAGGGACTTGAGAAGCAGCAGCTTATCGATATCTACACAGGCAAGATTACCAACTGGTCTGAGGTAGGCGGTGTAGATGCTCCTATTGTTGTGGTTGGTCGTGAGGCCGGAAGTGGTACCAGAGGTGCTTTTGAGGAGCTTTTAGGGATTGAGGATGCATGCGCATACGCCAATGAGCTGGATTCCACCGGTGCAGTTATGGCAAAGGTGGCAGCGACCCCCGGTGCAATCGGTTATGTATCTTTGGATGCATTGGATGACAGTGTAATTGCTTTGAAACTGGATGGCGCTGAGGCAACTGCTGAGAATATCAAGGCAGATGCTTATTTCCTGGCAAGACCTTTTGTAATGGCTACTAAGGGTGCAATCAGCGAGCAGAATGAAGTGGTACAGACCTGGTTTGATTTTGTATATAGTGCAGAGGGCCAGGATGTGGCAGCCCGTGTTGGCCTCATTACGGTAGAATAATTTGTTCCAAATTAGTAGAGTGTTATGCTCAAATTTCCAATGATTTAACAAGAATGGAGAGTTGTATGGACAATTATGCGAGACGTGGAAGTAAGGATTTTGTGGAGGTAATTGCAAAGGTAATCTTTACGGTCTGTGCATTTATGGCCGTGTTGGCAGTGGCATCCATCACAATTTATATGGTGATGTGTGGAATGCCTGCTATCTTTGAGGTAGGACTGGGGGAGATTTTGTTTTCCTCTACATGGGCACCCACTGCGGCAAATCCCCAATATGGTATTTTATATGTTGTTTTAACTTCTATCGTGGGTACGACGTTTGCAATTTTGATTGGTGTGCCTGTGGGTGTACTTACGGCAATTTTTTTGGCGGAGGTGGCACCGGCGAAGTTGGCTGCCATAGTAAAACCGGCAGTGGAGCTTCTGGCGGGAATTCCTTCTGTAGTGTACGGACTTTTGGGGATATATCTTTTGAATCCCTTGATGTACAAATTGGAACTGGCAATCTTTGAAGATTCAAAGACACATCAGTTTACCGGTGGTGCAAATCTGCTGTCGGCGGTGTTGGTGCTTGCCATTATGATATTGCCCACGGTAATCAATATCAGTGAGACTGCGTTAAAGGCAGTTGCTCCAAGTATCAAGTCAGCATCTCTGGCTTTGGGGGCGACTCAGATACAGACTATTTTTAAGGTGATTTTGCCGGCGGCAAAGTCCGGTGTGGTGACAGCTGTTGTTTTGGGTGTGGGTCGTGCAATCGGAGAGGCTATGGCGATTACTTTAGTATCCGGAAGTAGTGTAAATGTGCCCCTTCCCTTTCATTCGGTGCGTTTCCTTACCACTGCGATTGTCAGTGAGATGGGATATGCAGAAGGTTTGCATAGACAGGTGCTCTTCTCCATCGGTCTGGTACTGTTCATTTTCATTATGTTGATTAATGTAGGTTTGGGCAGACTTCTGAAGGGAGGAAGCAAGGATGAGTAATATTGCAAAGGACAACACTTTAAAAAATAGAAAGTGTCGAGTATCGGATGTCCTTCTGATGGCGGCAATTTACATAGCGGCAGCACTGTCTGTAACACTTCTCGCCGGTATTATCGGGTATGTGTTTTACAAGGGCTTTGGGATGCTTAGTGCAGAATTTTTCACAAGCACCCCTAGTGTGCTGAAAGGAACGGTAGGAATTGCAGGTAATCTGGTTAACACTTTATACATTGTGCTCATTACATTGTTCATTGCAACTCCCATAGGGGTTGGAAGTGCTATTTATTTGAATGAGTATGCGGGAACCGGCAAGCTGGTTAAGATAATAGAGTTTACCACTGAGACTTTGTCTGGTATCCCTTCCGTTATTTTTGGATTGTTTGGTATGGTTTTCTTTGGCAATACCTTTGGGCTTAGCTACTCCATTCTTACGGGTGCGCTGACTTTGTCATTGATGGTGTTGCCACTGATTACCAGAAATACCCAGGAAGCTCTTCGTACAGTTCCTCTCAGCTATCGTAGCGGTGCACTGGGAATGGGAGCCACCAAGTGGTATATGATTCGGACGATTCTTTTGCCTTCAGCCATGCCGGGCATTGTTACCGGTATTATTCTGGCTCTGGGACGTATTATTGGCGAATCCGCAGCACTTTTGTTTACTGCGGGAAGCGGATACGATTTGATTCGTCTGGGCAGTAATTTGGGAGGAAATCTGGAGAAAATTGCAGACAAGACACTTCGGTCCGGCGGTACTCTTACGGTTCAGCTGTATTTGTACATGAGTAAGGGCGAGTATGATGCGGCCTTTGCGATTGGTTGCGTGCTTTTAGTAATTGCATTTCTTTTGAATATACTGACTAAGTTTGTGGCACGGAGTTTTCGCAGAGCGTAGAGGAAGCTTATGGAGCAGGAGGAATCATGGAAAATAATATGCAGTCTAAGATATCTGTGCAGGGCCTGAATCTTTTTTACGGTTCTAACCATGCACTGAAAAATGTAAATATGGAGATAGCAGCCAACAAGATTACCGCTTTTATTGGGCCTAGTGGCTGTGGGAAATCCACTTTTTTGAAATGTCTGAACAGAATGAATGACCTTGTGGAGAATGTGCGCATTGACGGCGAGGTGTTTTTGGACGGTGAAAATATTTATGACAAAGGGGTAGATACTACGCTTCTCAGAAAGCGTGTGGGCATGGTGTTTCAGCAGCCGAATCCTTTTCCTTTGAGTATTTATGATAATATTGCTTACGGTCCCCGTGTTCATGGTATTCGCAACAAAAAGCAGCTGGATGAAATCGTGGAAGAGGCGTTGGTAGGTGCAGCTATTTTTGACGAGGTGAAGGATCGCTTGAAGAAGTCTGCTCTTGGGCTTTCCGGCGGTCAGCAGCAGAGACTCTGTATTGCAAGAGCCCTTGCGGTGCAGCCGGAGGTGATTCTTATGGATGAGCCTACCTCTGCGCTGGATCCTATTTCTACTCTCAGAATTGAGGATTTGATGGAAAGTCTGCGCAAGAAATATACCGTTATAATTGTTACACACAATATGCAGCAGGCAGCCCGTGTGTCTGATGAAACGGCATTCTTCCTGGTGGGAGAGGTTGTGGAGAAGGACAGCACTGAGAATATTTTTGCGAGACCTAAGGATAAGCGGACAGAGGATTATATTACAGGAAGATTCGGTTAATGGAGAGGAAAGGAGAGCTATGTCGCCTAGAAATTTATTTCAGAAGGAACTTGAGGATTTGAGAAATCATGTGCGCCGGATGGGTGAGCATGTGCAAAATAGTTATAATCAGCTTGCTGATGCGTGGAAAACAGACAATAAGGAGCTTTTGACAGCATTGTTGGATACGGACAGACAGGTGAAGGAGTATCAGCGGGATATTGAGGCTCAGTGTCTGAGGCTGATGACCAGGCAACAACCGGTGGCTGGTGATTTACGTCTGATAACGGCGGCCCTTAAAGCGGTGACAGATATTGAGCGCGTGGGCGACCATGTGGGAGATATTGCAGAATTGTATCTTCGCCTTAAATATGATGCAGAAAGTTCTTGTATTGTTGTTTTGGAGAAAATGTATTTCGAGGTGCAGGAGATGTTTGGCCAGTCCATCGATGCTTTTATGGAGGGTGATGTGAAGGAAGCAGAACAGGTCACCGTGCGAGATGATGTAGTGGATGATTTCTTTAATGAGATGAAATTGAAGGTAATGGAAGGAATTCGAAATCAGAGTATGGATGCGGATTCTGTGGTAGACTGTCTGATGGTGGCAAAATACCTGGAAAAGATCGGTGATCATGCAGAAAATATTGGGGAATGGACAGTATTTCAGGTCACCGGAGATGTGGACGGAGTACAACTCTACTAATTCTTAGTCTCAATTAGGTAATTTACAAATTTTACGCAGATTTTACATTTCGTGGTTATACTTTTTACATTTGCACGTTACACTTGATATTAGTAAAGTTGTTACTGACGAATGATACAGTTGTGTATGTAAAGAGAGGATCACGAAATGGATATTTTTGATTGGCTTTCAATGTTGGGCGGATTGGCACTGTTTTTGTACGGCATGCATCTGATGGGAGATGGTTTGTCCAAGGCTTCCGGAGGACGTCTGGAGCGTATTTTGGAGAAACTGACCAATTCACCGATTAAGGCAGTGCTTGTAGGCGCAGGAGTAACGGCTGTCATACAGTCTTCTTCCGCTACTACTGTTATGGTGGTAGGTTTTGTAAACTCCGGTATTATGAAGCTGGGGCAGGCTGTAGGCATTATCATGGGCGCTAATGTTGGTACCACGATTACTTCTTGGCTTTTGGGACTTACCGGTATTGATTCCGGGTCTGTCTTGGTGAATCTTTTGAAGCCTACTTCGTTTTCGCCGGTTCTTGCAATTATCGGTGTGGTGCTTTTGATGTTTTCCAAGAAGGACAGCCACAAGAATGCAGCATCTATATTAATTGGTTTTGCGATTCTGATGTTTGGTATGGATACTATGAGTGGTGCGGTTAAACCGCTTAGAGAGGTTCCGGAATTTACAAGTATCCTCACTCGATTCAGCAATCCAATTCTAGGTATGTTGGCGGGTCTTGTATTAACAGCGGTAATACAATCTTCTTCTGCGTCGGTGGGTATTTTGCAGGCACTGTGCGCTACCGGAGCGGTAAGCTACGGTGCTGCGATTCCCATCATCATGGGACAGAATATTGGTACTTGTGTGACTGCAATGATTTCCGGTATCGGGGCGAGTAAAAATGCAAAGAGAGCAGCACTGGTGCATCTGTATTTTAATTTGATTGGCACAATTTTATTTATGGTAGGATTTTATGCAATCAATGCAATTGTTCCTTTTGGTTTTATGACAGAAGCTGCTGATGGATTTGGGATTGCGTTTGTTCATAGTGTATTTAACATAGCAGCTACTTTAGTATTGTTACCGTTCTCTAAATTGCTGGTGAAGCTTGCATGCCTCACCATCAAGGATGAGGACAAGCCTGTGGTTTTGGCCGAGTACGAGCAGGCGTTCCAGCTTTTGGATACAAGATTTTTGGATACTCCCGGTGTTGCGGTAGAACAGAGTCGTAATGTGGCAGAATCCATGGCAAAGCTTGCGCAGGAATCCATGACACTTGCTATGGGACTTTTGGATACTTATGACGAGGAAAGGGCTGCAAGAGTAGTAGCTCTTGAAGATGAGGTGGATAAGTTTGAGGATGTTCTGGGAAGCTATCTTGTAAAACTCAGTTCCAGGGAACTCTCCTTGGCAGATAGTCATGTTGTGAATAATCTGCTTCATAGTATCAGTGATTTGGAGCGCATTTCAGACCATGCCCGTAATGTAAAGGAGTCTGCGGAGGAAATCTTTAACAAGGGACTTCGTTTCTCTGAGGAAGCAGTGGTGGAGCTTGGTACCTTCCGCAGAGCTGTCAACGATATACTTGGCGTGACGACTCAGAGCTTTCTGGAGGAAGATTTGCAGCTTGCAGAACAGGTTGAGCCTATGGAGGAAGTGATTGATGGACTGAATTTGGAAATCCGTCAGCGTCATGTAAAGCGTTTAAGAGAGGGTAGATGCACCATAGAACTGGGATTTGTTCTGGCAGATTTGTGTAACGATTTGGAACGTGTATCAGACCATTGTTCTAATATCGCGTTATGTTTGTTGCAGGAAAACAGTGATATGCAGGATGCCCATGCATACGTAAGTGATTTAAAAGCAGATGGCAACAAGAATTTTGATAAACGGGTAGAGCAGTACAGAAAGCAGTACCGATTGTAGTTTTTTCTTGCATTATATTCGCTTCTGGATTAAAGTAAGGTAAAGGAGATGTGATGGCAGATGGCATTGATTTATGTTGTGGAGGATGACATTAATATACAGGAAATCGAAACCTTTGCGCTGAGCAATGCCGGCTATCAGGTCCGGGGATTTATTACGGCTCAGGAGTTTATGGGAGCTATGGATAGTGTGCTTCCGGATTTGGTGCTTTTGGATGTGATGCTTCCGGATGAAGACGGTTTGTCTGTTCTGAAAAAGCTGCGGAGTAATCCTGAGACAAAGGGGATTCCGGTGATTATGGTGACGGCCAAGACCACAGAGCTTGATAAGGTTAAGGGATTGGATATGGGAGCAGATGACTATGTAACGAAACCCTTTGGTGTGATGGAGTTGATTTCACGAGTAAAAGCTATGCTTCGTCGTATGGCAGGTGAGGGAAGTCAGGAGAAAATTCTTCGTCAGGGAGAGATTGTTTTAGATAGAGAGAAGCATACGGTCCATGTGGCAGGTGAGCGCTGTGAACTTACTTATAAAGAATACGAACTTTTGAAACTTCTTATGGCTAATGCGGGGGCAGTTACCACCCGTGAGGTTATATTGGATAAAGTTTGGGGTGTGGATTTTGAGGGGGAGTCCCGCACACTCGATATGCATATCAAAACTCTGCGACAGAAGTTAAAAGGGCAAGGAGCAATGATTAAGACAGTGCGAAATGTAGGATATATTTTGAATGTCAGTTCCTAGTGTTGTTGGGAGTGGATACAATGAAGAAGAAAATTAATAAAATGCTGGTGCTGATTGCTGCACTGGCAATTTTATTTACAGTTATTTTAATTACTTTTGTATACTATGACTTATTCCAAAAGCAGATGGTTGAGGATTTACGAGGCTATCATTTTATAGCTCAAAGCTGTGAGAATCAGGAGCAACTTGAGAAAATGGGACAGCGGATGATGCTTAGCAATGTGCGAATGACCATAGTGAGTATGGATGGAAATGTGATTTATGACAATGAGGCAGATCAGTCAATTATGGTGAATCATGGGGAACGTCCGGAGATTGTACAGGCTTTTAAGACCGGAGAAGGGCATGCAGTACGTCGCTCGGAGACCCTTGCAAAAAATACATTTTATTATGCATCAAAGTTGGATGATGAAACGGTTATTCGTATGGCGAGAGATGCAGGAAGTGTGTACAGTATTTTGCAGAGTGCCATGCCCAGCCTTATAGGTACACTTTTACTCTTGGTTGTTATGAGTATTGTGATTGCACATTTTCTTACGAAGAGACTGATTGCGCCTATCGAAAGACTTGCTTCGAATCTGGATGAGAGTGAGGATGAGTCTGACTATGAAGAACTGACGCCTTTTGTTACCACTATCAGACAGCAGCATCAGGACATTATCAAAAGTGCCCGTATGCGTCAGGAGTTTACCGCAAATGTGTCTCATGAATTGAAGACACCGCTTACCTCTATTATGGGATATGCAGAACTTATTGAGAATGGTATGGCAGAGGCGGAGGATGTGACTCGGTTTGCCAGTGGAATCCGCAATAGCGCAGCCAGACTTTTGACATTAATCAATGATACCATTCGTTTGTCTGAGATGGATGATGGTAATGCAGATATGGTTATGGAGCAGTTAAATCTGTATGAGATGGCAAAGTATTGTGTGGAAATGATGGAGATGAGTGCCTCGAAGCATAAGGTGAGCATGGAACTTCAGGGAACGGATTGTTTTGTAACCGGAGACCGGCAACAGTTGGAAGAACTTTTGTATAACCTTTGCGACAATGCCATTCGTTATAATAATCCGGGTGGCGAGGTAGTTGTTGAAGTGAGTGCTGCGGAAGGCGCATCTGTATTGGTGGTGCGTGATACGGGAATCGGTATTCCTAAGGAGCATCAGGATAGAATTTTCGAACGCTTTTATCGTGTGGATAAAAGTCGTTCTAAGTCCACAGGGGGAACCGGACTGGGACTTGCAATTGTAAAGCACATTATTACCGGATTTAACGCGAAAATTGAAGTGAATAGTGAAGTGGGAAGGGGTACTACCATTAAAGTGACTTTCCCGAATAAGTAGTAAATTCATCCTCTGAGGATAAATTCAAATGTTCTGATTTAATGACATTTGGACTTGGCCTCGGAGGATTTTTTTGTAAAGTTTTCGTAATAATGTGAATATACTTTAGATAGTAAAAGAAGGTCATAAATTCAAAATGAAAGGGGCAGACATGGTTCAGGGTACGAATAAAATGAGAAGCAGACAGGATGTGAAAGAAGGAGGCATACCGGTATTTTTTTTGCTGAAAACATTGCTGTTTGCATACATATTGACAGCGGGCATGCTATTGCTGTTGGCATTTCTTTTATATAAGATGCAGCTTTCGGAGAAACCGGTTTCGGTGGCAATTATTGCAATCTATGTGTTATCTACATTGTTTGCCGGATTTATAACAGGTAAGAAAATGGAGAGTAGGAAATTTCTGTGGGGATTTCTTATGGGAGCAGGATATTTTTGCGTACTGGCGCTGGTGTCTCTTGCAGTTAAGCAAAGTCCGGATGCCTTAAGCAATTCTTTTTTTACAACTTTGACATTATGTGCAGGAGGTGGAATGTTGGGAGGAATGCTTAGTTGACAGAAAAGATAAGCTGTGTTATAATAACTTCAAATTTGTATCTAAACAGTTGTTTTAGACAATATGCTTATTTAATAAGGAGGCTTTCAGCATGAAGCACATCAAGACTTTGACTACAAGAGATTTAAAGGAATCCATGAAGAAGGGCGGCTGCGGCGAGTGCCAGACTTCTTGCCAGTCTGCATGTAAGACTTCTTGTACTGTTGGTAATCAGAGCTGCGAGAAGATTAAATAATCGGACATCAATTAAATCGAGACTAGCGATAAGCAGCGATTTTATTCGCTGCTTTCGTTGCGTAAAAGAGATTTTCGAAAGATGATGAGAGGAATATCATGATACATCAATACAAAAACAACGGCTACAATATTGTCATGGACGTAAACAGTGGTTCTGTACATGTTGTGGACGATATCGTGTATGATATGATTCCTTTGGTAGAGCCATTGGTGAATGAAGGAATCAAGGATGCTGACACTATTCGCGCTGCAGTTTTAAATCTGGCCAATCTTCCCTATCCGGAGGAAGAGATTGTCGAGGCTGTGGACGAGGTGTTGGAATTAGAACGTATGGGACAGCTTTTTGCTCCCGATATTTATGAAAATTATGTTTTTGACTTTAAGAATCGTCAGACAGTTGTAAAGGCGTTGTGCCTTCATATTGCACACGACTGCAATTTGGCCTGTAAGTACTGTTTTGCTGAAGAGGGCGAGTACCATGGCAGAAGAGCGCTGATGAGCTTTGAAGTGGGTAAGAAAGCGCTGGATTTTCTGGTAGCCAATTCCGGCAGCCGTGTAAATCTTGAGGTAGATTTCTTTGGCGGTGAGCCTTTGATGAACTGGGATGTGGTAAAGCAGCTGGTTGAGTATGGCCGTAGTATTGAGAAGGCTAATAACAAGAAGTTTCGTTTTACCCTGACTACCAACGGAGTGCTCTTAAATGATGACATTCTGGAATTTGCCAACAAAGAGATGGCAAATGTGGTGCTCAGTATTGACGGACGTAAGGAAATTCATGATAAGATGCGTCCTTTCCGCGGCGGACAGGGCAGTTATGACATGATTGTTCCAAAGTTCCAGAAAGTGGCGGAGAGCCGTGACCAGATGAATTATTATGTGAGAGGAACCTTTACTCATAATAATCTGGATTTTGCACAGGACGTTTTACATCTGGCAGATTTGGGCTTTAAGCAGATTTCTGTGGAGCCTGTGGTAGCGCAGCCTACGGATGATTATGCTATTGCAGAGGCAGATATTCCTGCACTTTTAGAGGAGTATGATAAGCTGGCAGTAGAGATGATTAAGCGCAAAAAAGCGGGAGAGGCATTTAATTTCTTCCACTTTATGATTGATTTATCAGGTGGTCCCTGTGTGGCAAAGCGTCTGTCCGGATGCGGTTCCGGAACAGAGTATCTGGCAGTGACTCCCTGGGGTGACTTTTATCCCTGTCATCAATTTGTGGGAAATGAGAAGTTCCTCATGGGTAATGTGGATACCGGTATTGTGCGCGAGGATATTCGTGACGAGTTTAAGTGCTGTAATGTTTATGCGAAAGAAAAATGTAAGAAATGTTTTGCAAAATTCTATTGCAGCGGCGGTTGTGCAGCTAACTCCTACAATTTCCATGGCAATATCAATGATGCCTATGATGTGGGCTGTGAGCTCCAGAGAAAACGTGTGGAATGTGCCATTATGCTGAAGGTTGCTGAAGCAGAGATGGAAGAAGCGTAAATAAAGAATAAAATCAAGAAAGGACAAGAGAGAAATGAAGAAAAGTAAAGCAATTGCAATTCTGCTTTGTTTGGTAGTTCTGCTGGCCGGTATTTCCTATGTGGATATCTTTGGCGTGGATGAGAACAGAACAGGAAGTGCAGCAGACATCAAGCTGGGTCTTGACCTGGCAGGTGGTGTAAGCATCACCTATCAGACAGTTGGAGACGAGGAGCCCGATCCTACCGATATGGCAGACACAAAGCAGAAGTTACAGAAGCGTGTTGAGACCTATAGTACGGAGGCTATCGTATATCAGGAAGGTGCTAACCGTCTCAATATCGAGATTCCCGGTGTAAGCGATGCCAATGCTATTTTGCAGGAGTTGGGTAAGCCCGGTGCACTGTATTTTATAGCACAGACAGACTCTGAGGGTAATCAGAACTATTCTTTTCAGACAGTGACAGATGCTGACGGTAACATGGTAAATAAGTATGTGTTGAACTACAGCTTAGAAGAACTTGAGGCTAACGGTTCTGTTGTTTTGGTGGGTACTGATGTTAAGGATGCCCGTGCAGTTACTACTCAGGACAGTATGCAGAATTCTGTTTTTGCAGTTGATTTGACAATGACAGAAGAAGGTACTGCAAAGTTTGCTGATGCTACAAGAAATGCTTATGAAAAGGGTGAGACTCTTGCCATTTACTATGATGGAGAGTTTGTAAGTGTTCCCAGTGTAAACGGTGTATTTACAGAAGGTAATGCACAGATTACTCCCATGGAGAGTATTGAAGCGGCTGAGAACCTTGCTTCCACCATCCGTATCGGTGGTCTTAAGCTGGAACTGGAAGAGATTCATTCCAAGGTAGTTGGTGCGCAGCTCGGCGAAGAGGCTATTGAGACCAGTTTGCAGGCAGGTGCAATCGGTCTGGTAATCGTAATTATATTTATGATTGCAGTGTATTTTGTTTCCGGTCTTGCGGCGGCACTGGCACTTCTTTTGTATGT